>JALVSV010000147.1 GCA_027024125.1 Methylothermaceae bacterium
AAATCGTGGGGGGGCTTGTCTACGCTCTGGCGCAAACATTCAAGATTATCGATCCCGAGGTCAAGAATCCTCAAACGCTTCATTGGGACAGGGCGACGCAAGTGTTCGATCTTCTGCTGTGATTGCCATCGTTTGACGACTGGAACAGAATTCCCGACGAGAACGATGAGCCCGCCCCATGGCGGGCTCATCGTCGTTGGCATATCCCGAGGTTCATGCTGCAACTTGGGTTACAATTAGCCAAATTGATAGGAGGTGAGTGACGGGTGCTAGAGATTATCAAGGCTGGCGGTTGGCTTATGTGGCCGATTCTGGCCTGTTCCGTCGTGTCAACGGCGATCATTTGCGAGCGTTTTTGGAGCCTGCGCGTCAACCGGATCATTCCACCGCATCTCGTTGCGCAGGTATGGAGCATGTATCGCAAGAACCAATTGGATTCATCCCGTCTCAGACAGTTGCAGACCAGCTCCCCACTGGGGGCAATTCTGGCTGCGGGGCTGGTGAATCTTCGCTACGGCCGGGAGGTCATGAAAGAGGCGATCGAGGATGTGGGACGGCATGTGGTCCATGAGCTGGAGCGGTATCTGGATATTTTGGGGACCATCGCTTCCATCAGCCCTCTTTTGGGTCTTCTGGGAACGGTTTTTGGTATGATCAAGGTCTTTTCTGCAATCACTGCTTCAGGTGTCGGTGATCCACAGGTGCTTGCCGGCGGCATCTCAGAGGCGTTGATTACGACGGCGGCAGGACTGTCGGTCGCTATTCCCACCTTGATCTTTCATCGGTATTTTCAGGGCAAGGTGCTGGAACTGGTTTTGAAGATGGAAAATGAGGCCCTGCGGCTTATCGAGATCATGCACAGTGAGCAGCCTCACGAGGAGAAGGAGTCGTGAATTTTCGCCGTCAACGCCGCGAACGGATCGAGCTGAGCATGACGCCGATGATCGATGTGGTATTCCTGTTGTTGATTTTCTTCATGGTCACCACTACCTTCGAGCGTGAAGCCGCACTCAAAATAGAGCTGCCTGAAGCGAGAGGAGAGACGTCCAGTGAAAACAAGCCGTTGGAGGTCGTTGTCGATTCGCGGGGCAGATACTTCATTGGCGGTCACGAGCTGGTGAATGTGCGTATCGAAACCTTGAAGAAGGCCATGAGTCAGGCCTTGAAACAGGGAGCCCGGAGGGTCGTGGTGATTTCGGCCGATAAACAATCTCCTCACCAGTCGGTGATTCGAGTGCTCGACGCGGCTCGTCAGCTCGGACTGAATCATATTTCCTTCGCAACCCAGGCAGAATCCGATTCGCAATAAGAGATTAAAGGGTAGATGGACACTAAACTGCTTGAAATTCTGGCCTGCCCCGTTTGCAAGGGTAAGCTCGTCTATGACAAAGAAGCACAAGAGCTGATCTGCAAGGCGGATAGACTGGCCTTTCCGATTCGCGACGACATCCCGGTGATGCTGGAAGAGGAAGCGCGCAAACTCACCCTGGAAGAATACGATCAGTTGAAATGACACCATTTAAAATTGTCATACCGGCGCGTTATGCCTCTTCGAGGCTCCCCGGGAAACCGCTCTTGCCGATCGCCGGTAAACCCATGATTGCGCACGTATGCCTGCAGGCTCTTAAAGCCAAGGCTGCGGAAGTGGTCGTTGCGACCGACGACGAGCGTATCGCCCAGGTGGCGGAGCAAACGGGAGTAAAGGCTCTGTTGACTTCGGCTGAGCATAGTAGTGGTACCGAGAGGATCGAAGAGGTCGCCAGTCTGTTGGATTGGCATGAAGATGACATCGTGGTGAACTGGCAGGGTGACGAACCCTTGCTTTCATCGGAACTTGTCAGGTGTCTGGCCCAGTCTTTGGCGGGGAATGACGATGCCACCGTGGCGACATTGGCGGCGCCGGCCACGGAACAGGAGATTTTCAGTCCGCACGCGGTCAAAGTGGTCCTCGATCACGCCGATTATGCGCTTTATTTCAGCCGTGCCCCGATACCCTGGCATCGTGATGCCTTTACTGATGCCCAGCCCCAGGTCCATACTGATCATTACTGGCGTCACATAGGCGTCTATGCCTATCGGGTGGGATTGTTGCACCGCTACGTGCAATGGCATACCGCGCCGTTGGAACAGCTCGAATCGCTTGAACAATTACGGATCCTGTGGCACGGTGAGCGAATCGTCGTCGTAACCGTGGCACATGCTCCGGAAGCAGGGGTCGATACCCATGAAGATCTCAAACGGGTGGAAGCCTTGCTTCAAGGGGAGGAACCTGTCGCTACACAGAGAGGTGCAACATGATTCGGATTCTGTTCGTCTGTATGGGAAACATTTGCCGTTCCCCCATGGCCGAAGGGGTGTTTCAGAAGCTGGTGGAACAACATGGACTGGCCGATCAGGTATTGATCGATTCGGCGGGAACCCATGCCTACCATGTGGGCAAGCGGCCGGATCCAAGAGCTATTCGCACGGCTGGTGAGCGCGGTATCGATCTCAGCCTGCTACAGGCCCGTCAGGTTGAGCCTGGTGATTTCGAGGAGTTCGATCTGGTGTTGGTGATGGATGAGCACAACTACGACACGCTGGTGTTTACCAGCGCCAAACGCCATCAGCACAAGTTGGATTATCTGCTCAATTATGCGCCGCACCTGGGTACCCGTAATCTGCCAGATCCCTATTACGGCGGAGAGATCGGTTTCGACCGGGTGATGGACATGATCGAAGATGCCTGTGAAGGGTTGCTGCATCATCTAAAAGAACAACGGTTACGCCAGGTTCCCTGATTTTCCTGGAAACCGATCCCTCAAGATCCTATGCCGTTGCGCGAAAAATAAGGAGTTCGAGATGAGTGTGCGAACGCGCGAAGTGGAATATTTCGATGGTGGAACCCGGTTGGTGGGGTTTCTTGCCTGGAACGACGCAGTCAAAGGACCGAGACCCGGTGTCCTGGTTTCCCACATGTGGGGGGGGCGTGAAGCATTTGTCTGTGACAAGGCCAGGGCATTGGCGCAAATGGGGTATGTGGGATTTGCCCTCGACATGTACGGGGACGCACGGGTCGGCTCCGGTCCGGAAGAAAATGCACAATTGATGCAGCCGTTTCTCGACGACCGGTCGCTGCTGCAAAGGCGGATGATTTTGGCCCTGGAGATCATCAGGCAGCAGGCGGAAGTGGATCCCGGTCAGGTGGCGGCGATAGGCTTTTGCTTCGGTGGGCTATGTGTTTTGGATCTGGCCAGAACCGGCGAGGATTTCAGTGGTGTCGTGAGTTTCCATGGTTTGTTGAAACCGCCTGGAAACACCGAAGGAAAGCGAATCGTCGCCAAAGTTCTGGTTTTGCACGGCCATGATGATCCCATGGTGCCGGTGGATGACGTGGTGGCCCTTGAAGAGGAACTGACCCGAGCCGGGGCGGATTGGCAGATTCACGTCTATGGGAATACCATGCACGCTTTCACCAATCCCAAAGCGAACGATCCCGGCTTCGGTACCGTCTATAATCCTACGGCCGACCGTCGTTCCTGGGTGGCGATGCGAGACTTTTTCCAAGAACTATTCAATCCATCATGAAAAACAGCCTGCATTATTTGGATTTTGAGCAGCCGATTGCTGAACTTGAGGCCAAGATAGACGAATTGCGCCGGGTCGGTTTCGACAATGAGATCAATATCTCCGAAGAAATCGCCCGTCTGGAGGAAAAGAGCCGCAAGTTGACGGCGTCGGTATTTTCCTCATTGACTGCATGGCAGATTTCCCAGCTGTCCCGGCATCCACTCAGGCCCTATACCCTCGATTATATCCAGTTGATCTTCACCGATTTCCACGAGCTGCATGGGGACCGGACCTTCGCCGACGATCCGGCGATCGTGGCGGGTCTGGCACGGCTGGAAGGGCGGCCGGTGATGGTGATCGGGCACCAGAAAGGTCGCGACACCAAGGAGAAAATCCGGCGTAACTTCGGAATGCCGAGGCCGGAAGGCTATCGCAAGGCTTTGCGATTGATGCAAATGGCCGAGCGTTTTCATCTGCCTGTGTTGACCTTCATCGATACTCCTGGAGCGTATCCCGGTATCGATGCCGAGGAACGGGGACAGAGCGAAGCCATCGCCCGCAATCTTTTCATGATGGCCCAGCTCAAGACCCCAGTGATTTGTACCGTGATCGGCGAAGGGGGATCGGGGGGGGCGCTCGCCATCGGAGTGGGTGACCGTCTGCTGATGCTCGAATACAGTACCTATTCGGTCATCTCTCCGGAAGGCTGCGCATCCATTTTGTGGAAGAGCGCTGACAAGGCCGAACTGGCGGCAGATGCCATGGGGATCACTTCACAATGTTTGGAGGAGTTGGGATTGATTGATGAAATCATTCCAGAGCCGTTGGGAGGTGCACATCGGGATAAGAAACAGGCAGCGGCCAATATCAAGGAAGTGTTGTTGCGCCATCTGGATCAACTGACCCGTGTCCCCCTGCCCAACCTGTTGGATGAGCGTTATGGACGACTGATGAGCTACGGAGTCTATACCGAAGAATCTGCATGAATGACCTGCTCGGGAAACTATGCCATTTTCTCGATCGATACCCTGCCAACCGTTATCTGGTCGGCTACAGCGGCGGCCTCGATTCCCACGTGTTGTTACATTTGTGCGCCAGATTCAGGGGCAAAAGAGGCGGGGAATTCATGGCTGTACATGTCAATCATGGCCTTCATTCCGATGCCGGCAGATGGCAGGAACACTGCCAAAGCATCTGCGAGGATCTGGGTATTCCCTTTGAATCCATTGCTGTCGACGCCCGTTCGCGGTCGGGTGAAAGCCCGGAAGAGGCAGCCAGAAATGCCCGCTATCAGGCTTTTTCCGGATTGTTGAAGGCTGGGGAAGCGCTGTTGTTGGCTCATCACCAGGATGATCAGGCGGAGACGGTTTTGTTGCAACTGATGCGTGGAACCGGCCTGGGCGGCTTGTCAGGCATTGGCCGGGAGACGCGCTTGGGTGCAGGCAAGGTGCTGCGGCCTTTGCTGGATGTGCCAAGACGGGATTTGTTCGACTATGCCCAAAAGAACCGGCTGACGTGGATTGATGACCCCAGCAATCTGGAAACCGATTTCGACCGCAATTATCTTCGTCATCATATCTTTCCTCTCCTAAAGCAGCGGTGGCCTGCCTGCTCCAGAATGCTGGCCCGCGCAGCCTCCCATTGTGCGGATGCCGACAGGCTGATGGCCCAATGGGGAGGCCCCATGCTGCAGGACATGCTTGATGAGCAGGGGGGGCTCGATCTGTCAGTATTTTGCGAGCATAGTCGTCAGGCGCAGCGATGGTTGCTTCGGATGTGGTTGAAGGGCCAGGGGTGGCGGGCTCCATCAGCTGTATTCGTAGACAGGATCCTTAACGAGGTGATACCGGCCCGTCGTGATGGGAATCCACAGGTTGCCTGTGACGAGGTGGAAATACGCCGGTATCGCCACAAACTCTATGCCCTCCCACGGCTTCCTGTTCCGGATCCAGGTTGGTGCATCAGCTGGAATGGTGACGACCCCTTAAATCTGCCCGACGGCTCGTTGTTGGAGGCCAACAGGACAATGGGTCGGGGAATCGATCCTGCAAAGTGGCATCGTGCCAGGATAACCGTACGGTACCGGCAAGGTGGGGAGCGGTGTTGGTTGCCCGACAGACGGGGGCATCGCTCGTTGAAGAAGCTGTTTCAGGAACGTGGAGTCCCGCCCTGGTTGAGGGAACGCATCCCTCTGATTCTTTTGGATGAAGAATTGGTGGCTGTGGGTGATTTATGGTTATGTGACGCAGTTTCAGCTTCATCTACCGCTGAGGCCGTTCAGCTTAGCTGGACCAGCAGGACCACGTCATTCAACCACGTAATGGATTGAATGAAGGGGCAGGTGGTCTGCTTCGAAAGCCTCGCCGGCAGGGAGGCCGGCGTGGGGCCTACAGGGAAGTATTCTCGGCGTTTTTCGAAGCAGACCACTTGCCCCGGCTTGAATAGATGACGGAGCCCTGGCTGGACCAGGCATCGGGGTTTCCCCCCCACGGCATTGTGATAGAATTGCCATAGCGTGGCGATTCCACGCGAACTTTTGCTAACAAAGCCTTGAGAGTACAATCTCAATGAGTGGCTCGAATTAATTATCTACTGGAGAAGAGGGGGTTTAACCTATGAAAAAAACGATCAAAACCATT
>JALVSV010000148.1 GCA_027024125.1 Methylothermaceae bacterium
AGTCGCACGATAGCCGATCGAAAGGCTGCCATGGCCGCTGCCTATGCATCAGGTGATTACACTATGCAGCAAATTGCCGATGCTTTTGGCGTACACTATTCAACCGTCAGCCGAGCCGTGAAACGGCAAGAAAAAATGCATGATTGCAAGACCTGACCCCTAAGTCGCAACACCTGACCCTTTAAACCATAAATGAATCCTCTTCTCAACCGTTTGCAACCCTATCCATTTGAGAAATTGGCGGCTCTCAAGAAGGGTGTTCACCCTCCCCAAGACAAGCCACATATCGCGCTATCCATAGGTGAGCCACAAGATCCGCCACCTCATTTCATCGCCGAAACTGTGATCAGCCATTTGCATGGCCTGGCAAAATACCCGTTGACCAAAGGAATGCCGTCCTTGCGCGAGGCCATAGCAAACTGGCTGGTTCGTCGTTTCCAGTTGCCCGAAGGAAGCATCGACCCGGAAACCCAGGTGCTACCGGTCAATGGCACCCGCGAAGCATTGTTTTCTTTTGCCCAGGCATTGATCGATCCGTCCGATCATCCCTTAGTGCTGATGCCCAATCCTTTTTATCAGATCTATGAGGGGGCGGCATTTCTGTCAGGTGCCGGGCCTTATTATCTCAATGCCACCGCAGCAACCGGCCATCTACCCGATTTCGATGCTGTACCGGTGGAGATTTGGCGCCGTTGCCAGTTGCTCTATCTGTGCTCCCCTTCCAATCCGAGCGGCCAAGTGATCGACCTGGGAACTCTGAAGCATCTCATCGAGCTGGCCCATCGGCACGACTTCGTCATTGCCAGCGATGAGTGTTACAGTGAACTCTACAATGACGTTCCGCCACCGGGTCTTCTGCAGGCCGCGGCTGCGATGGGAAACGAGCGGTTTTCCCGTTGTGTGGTGTTTCACAGTCTTTCCAAGCGTTCCAGCGCTCCCGGCCTTCGTTCCGGTTTTGTCGCTGGGGATAGGGGGATTCTGCAACGTTATCTGCTCTACCGGACCTATCATGGCTGTGCCTTGTCTCCGCCTGCTCAGCATGCCAGTATTGCAGCCTGGTCGGACGAATCGCATGTGGAAAGGAACCGGAGACATTATCGTGATCGCTTCGAGATTTCCGCTGGCATTTTGTCCGAAGTGCTTCCTGTCGAGGTGCCACCTGCAGCCTTCTATTTCTGGCTCGAGACCCCCATTGATGATGCAGAATTCTCCCGCAGGCTCTATGCCGAGCAGAACGTGACGGTCTTGCCCGGTTCTTTTCTGTCACGGGAAGCGGACGGCATCAATCCAGGCGAGGGCTATATCCGCATTGCCTGGGTCCATTCCCATGAAATCTGCCGTGAGGCTGCATTGAGAATTCGCGAATGCGTGGATTCGCTTTGACCCGGTGCTCTGAATAGTCTGGTTAATGCCGGTATCGGCCAGCCCCAAGGAAATGGCGTTGCCAGAAACGGTTGAGGGTATCTATTCTGACAGTTTTACCTGTCGAGGGAGCATGTATGAATTGGTCCTGCCCGACATAGATCCCCACGTGCAAGCTTTTTCCAGGCAGTTGGAAGAACAGTAGATCGCCTGCCAAAAGATCGGATCTGGCCACTTTTTCTGCCTGACGCCATTGCTGGCGGCTCGTGCGGGGAATCGCTATCCCTTCCTTTCGATATACATACTGAACCAGACCGCTGCAATCGAATCCCTTGGGAGTTACGCCACCATAGCGGTATGGGACACCTTGAAGGCGCAAAGCGTGCTGGACGATAGGGTCGTTGGGAAAAGCAAGGCTGGCAGGGTGGGTGGCACAACCTGACAGGAATGCCACGAGAAAAGCGGCGGTGACTGTGGATGTGACTTGAACCGACATCAACAGGGCAGGTATCCTCTTTCGTTTTTATGATTGAAACATAACAGGGATTGGCTGATGAGTGAACAATTACCGAGTATCATTGAAGAGGCATTC
>JALVSV010000149.1 GCA_027024125.1 Methylothermaceae bacterium
AGAAAGTGAAGCTTTCGAATCCCTGAGCACTTCCGAAAAAGAGCGCTTCTTGGCTTTTTGCTTCGCTTTTTCTTCATCGAGGGTCTGCGCTATCTCCTCTTTAGAAAGTTCCTTCTCTTCGATCTTGTCATCTTCACTGTACAAATCGTGCGGATCCTCTAACTTTTCGAGTTCATCCCTCTCCTCATCCCCACTACAGTACCCGCTCCGGGTGTCGCCGGGATGATGTTGGTCGGGCTGGGTCTCGGTGTTTCCCGCCGCAGAAAATAACTAAGCAAGAATACTGATAAACCCGCCCCCTTCGGGGCGGTTTTAACTTGCTTTCGGGTGATTTGACTTTACCATTGCATCTGAGAGGTTCCGATAGGTACGCCTTCTGGTTCACGTATGACCAGTTGGATTGAGCAGCAAGAGTAGTCACGACATTTCGGCAGCAACAAATATGACCAGGACGCATCATTCGTTCGCTATCTGCTTGGGGCTGTTGTTTTTGTCCGCAGGCGATGTGACAGCATTCACTTTCCTCGGATTCCCGGGTATGGATTCCATCGAGAACGGCCGTATCCGACGATGGGAGGATTACTCTACCCTGCAGCCGTTCTCACTTTCTTATGCCATTGACGATGGCTTTTTTGCCTCACAACCTTCAATTCAGCAGCAGGCCCGGCAAGCGGTAATTACCGCAATGGATACCTGGTCCGATGCCTCCATGGGGCTGTCTTTTGAGCAGGCCGACTGGGGGGCTGTACCCAACAGCGATGACATTACCCACTTCGGTTACGAAGGTCCCGGCATAGACGAATTCGTGCCCGGCGAAACTCCTCTACCCGGCTGGGGCGCCAATATCGACTTCTTCACCAGACCCAGCGGCTTTGAAATTGTCTCCGAAGGCAGAACCTATACCATGCAGGAGACAAACCTCGGCTTCGCACTCGTAAACTACACCTCCCACCAGATCAACTCGGTCGATATCTACCTCAATGAAGACAGCCCGCTTATCGACTGGCGCGTCGATGGTTCTTCCAGTGGTTTCGATGTGCAGACTGTCCTTCTCCATGAACTCGGGCATGGAATTGGTTTCGATCACCCCGATCTCGCTGATGAAAATAATGCGCCCAACCTCAAGCCGGAAGATTTCCTGCCCGGCAGGCAGGCGGTGACCAGCGATGTCATGTATTCACAATACACCGGTGTCAAACGTGAACTGGGGCCTGATGAAAAGGCCGGCCTCTGGTACCTCTACCCTGTCATAGATCAGCAAACGGGTGATCTCACCAACGATGCCATCGTTGATATCGAGGATCTTGGCATCATGCTTTCCTTCTTTGAAAGGCATGTGCCCGTTGCTGATATCGATCAGAGTGGGTTCGTGGATGGCACCGACCTCGCCATACTCCTTGCTTCACTTGATGACGACTTTGACGACGATGGCAACGATGACCCCATCCCCCTCCCCGCTCCGGGGTCATTCCTTGTCTTTGCTGTCAGCCTGCCCGTACTCAGCAGGCGGCGCGGGTAATCTCCTCCAATACTTACTCTTATCTCACCTCCGTCTTTATTTTTATCCTGCGCAGATTAATAACATTCTGTCCGCTTTTTTAAGTTGCTTAATATAATTATTAATTCTGCTGCTCAGTCCATTTCTGACTTCTTCAGCAGCTCCCGTACCTGTTAGTCAATCCTTTGCCACACTCCGGGCAGATATCACTTTAAGTCCATTATCGCAGTGAACGCAGATGGATGTGCCGGGGTCATACACTGGACAGCGAATATCACGCCTGATGTGTTGTGTGGTGCTCAAAAACACCATCAGTTCGGCGAATACGCCTGTTTTCAGGCTGGAAAGTGATTACCCGGGGAAATCCCGGAGCTTATTGAAATCAGGTGATTCACTGGAGCAAGGCCGACGGGAAGATGGCTTCTTGCTTTTTAATTAATATCTGCT
>JALVSV010000150.1 GCA_027024125.1 Methylothermaceae bacterium
CAGTGATATCAAATCGTAATCTGACGCCACTCATCAAAGAACCAGTGATCGAGCTCCCGCCACAGCCTGAGCTGCGTTTCCGCGCAGGACAGTTCCTCTTGCTTGAAGCCTCTCCGGGCAGGATTCGTTTTTCCGACTTTGAGATCGATCGGCGTTTTCGAAGTGTTTGGGACCGGTACGACTGGTGGCGTTATACAGTGGCCATCGGCAAGGTTACGAGCCGTGCCTATTCCATGGCCAATGCACCGGCAGAAGGCAACCGGGTGAGACTCAACGTACGTTTGGCCTTGCCTCCACGGGATTCTACCGATGTCCCCCCAGGAAAAGTGTCATCCTACGTATTCTCCCTGAAACCGGGGCAAAAGGTCAGGCTCTCTGGGCCCTTCGGTGACTTCTACGTGCGTGAGCGCGACAACGAAATGATTTTTGTCGGAGGCGGGGCGGGGATGGCGCCTCTGCGTTCGATGATCGTCGATCAATTGGAACGGGTTCACACCCATCGCAAGATGTCCTTCTGGTATGGCGCCCGGAGCCTGGGAGAACTGTTCTATGCCGAGCTATTTGAGCAGTTGGCAGCAAGGCACGACAACTTCCGCTGGCAAGTCGCCCTTTCCATGCCGTGTCCAGAGGACGACTGGGATGGTCCGACCGGTTTCATCCATCAGGTGCTCTACGATAGGTACCTGAAGAACCATCCTGCACCCGAGGAATGTGACTATTATATGTGCGGTCCACCCCCGATGCTGAATGCGATGTTGAATTTGTTGGAGGAACTGGGGGTAGGACGCGAAAATATCTTCTTCGACGATTTTGGTGGATGAACCTGTGCAGGGTAACTACTCCATTCTCAGTGCAGCGATAGGATCCAGCCTCGCTGCATGCCAGGCCGGAACCGCTCCAGAGGAAAGTCCGATCACTGCGGCGACGGTTTCTGCTGCAATGGCATAGCGCCATTGCATATGTGCCGGCAGTTCCGGTAGTAGGCAGGCGATCAGCCAGGTACCTCCACCTCCCAACAGCAACCCTCCCAGTCCACCAAGTAGCGCCAGCAATACGGCTTCTCCCAGAAACAAGGTGACGACCTGTGACCGGCGGGCTCCAAGGGCTCTGAGCAGGCCTATTTCTGCCCGTCTCTCGCTGATGGCCACGGTCTGGATCGTCAGGATGCCGACACCGCCCACCACCAGGGAGATCCCGCCTAATGCAGCGACGGCCAAAGTCAGTACGTCCAGGACCGAACTCAAAGCTTCGAGCATCTGATCCTGGGTAATGACGGTGAAATCTTCAAGGCCATGCCGCAGGCGTAACAGCTTGCGCACTTTCTTCGCCAACGCTGCACTGCTGGTGTCGGAGCTGTAAAGAACGTCGATTTCCATCAACCCATCCCGGTCGAACAAATCCAGTGCCCGCTCTATGGGAATGTATACAGCATCGTCCATGTCGAAGCCGAGCATCTTTCCTTTCCGGCTCATGACCCCAACGATGCGGTAACCCTCGCCTGCAATGCGAAGCCGTTCACCAAGAACCTGCCTGGTCCCAAACAGTTCCCTGCGGACCATGGCACCGAGGGTGGCCAGGGTTCGATTGCCTGGTGGCAGAAACCGGCCGTTGGCCACGGGGATCTTCCATACCTTCGGGAGATCGGGGCCGACACCGAACAGGGTGGTGCGCCTGCTGTGCCCGCCTCCTTTGATCTCGACGTTGCCCATGACCATGGGCACGATGCCCTCCACGTGGGGGAGGCGGCGCAAAGCCATGGCATCCTCCAGCGTCAGTGGCCTGACAGTGCTGATCACTGCCCCTGAAATCCCGAAGGTCTGGGTTTTTCCGGGCGTGATCGCTATGAGGTGGGTACCGAACTGGGTGAACTGTTCGAGCACAAAGCGCTGGACTCCACCACCGATTGACGTCAGCAGGACGACTGCGGCAATCCCAATGGCAAT
>JALVSV010000151.1 GCA_027024125.1 Methylothermaceae bacterium
AAGACAACCCGATCTATACCCCGGAGGAATCCGGTCAGGAAGAGATTACAAGTCCTGTATCCCAGGACATGGATGAAGAGCGGCTCGAAGAACAGGCCAAGCCCCCTTCCGAATCATCCACCGCGCATCCTCGCCTATCCCCTCAGCGCCAAGACAAGGCGGGAAGTGACTATGGCGCCGAAACCCAAGAGGAAGTCATCGAAAAGGAAGTTTACCAACAAATCAGCCAGCTGCTTCATCAACGCCGTGGCGTAACGACAGAAGAGTCTACACCACCCTCAGCGCCCAACCCGCAAGAAATCGCCAAATTGGTTTCTTCACTGACCCAAAAGGCAGATACAACAAATCCCACCCCCACCGTTCCAGCAGACATTGCCTACCAACCCATAGAACAGATTCGGGCTGAATTTTCCACCCAGATCGCCCAATTGTCCGAGATCATCAAACAGAACCAACTCAATCATAGTGATGCAGACGTAATCGAGCTGGTAGGAATGCTGTTCGAGCTGGTGCTCAACGATCATAATTTACCCGACGCGGTCAAGGCATTACTCAGCCATCTACATACGCCCTATCTCAAAGTCGCCCTGCTAGATCGTAAATTCTTTTTCAAGCGGCGCCATCCCGCCAGGCGCCTGCTCAATCTCCTGACCCAGGCAGGAGCCATGTGCAATGCAACGATGAAAAACGAACAAGCTGTCTTCAACCAAATGCGCAAAACGGTCAACTGGGTGTTGACAGACTTTGATGACAATATCGAATTGTTCGAAGAGATTTTCCAGAAGTTTGAAGAGTTTCTTAACAGATTTCAGCAACAAGCGAGAATCATCGAAAAGCGCTCGATCGAGAAAGCCAGGGGGCAGGAAAAGTTACGTGAAGCCCGTCAGGCCGTTGCCCGGGAACTGATAGCAATCATCCGCGGTAAAAATCTGCCCAAAGCGGCTGAAAAATTGCTGTTTGGGCCTTGGTCTAACCTGCTGGTGTTATTGTATTTACGTCAAGGCGCTGAAAGTGATTCAAGACAGCATTATCTTCAGGTGACCAGGGAGATTGTGTGGAGCGTACAACCCAAGATATCGTCTGAAGATCAATTCATGCTCAGGCAGAAGCTGACCAAGATCAAAAAGGACATACAGGAAGGCCTGGCTTTGCTGGGTGACCCCGAAAGTAGTGCAGACCAATTATTGAACGAACTGGAAAGTTGCCACAATGAGGCCCTGGCCTCCAGGGCAGAGGCAACTCCCCAGAAGAGAACGAAGCTACCACTCTCAGATCCACTGCAATATCATGTATTGAGGGATATCGATTCTGATGAAATCCTAGGTCAAGAAGCCACAGCTAAAGAGGATTCCGCTGAACTCCAGGCCATCATACGCCAATTGCAAAAAGTCAAACTCGGAACTTGGTTTGAATTAAAGGGGGAAAACGCCGGACCACCCTTACGGGCCAAACTTTCCTGGTTCAGCACCAAGACCTCTTACTATATTTTCGTCAATCAATCGGGCATTCAGATCGCGGTCAAACCGCTCAAAAAGCTCGCCAGAGAAATCCAACAAGGCAATGCCCGTATTCTTACAATCGACAAAAAGCCTTTCGTAGAACGTACCCTTCAACGCATCTTCTCTGCCCTGAGACAACCACAGGTCAGCTGAACTGGGCAATCAAACGCTGCAATATTTCAGCTGCGTCGGGGGCATAGTCAATGATCCGAAACCCACACCAGTATTTTCCCTCGGCCCCATCCGCCTCGGTCCACACACTTTCCACCCCCAAGGTCAGCACTGGGGCATCAGGAATCAGGGCAAGAGGCACCTGAATATTCAACTGTAAAATCCTGTTGGGCTCGATACATTGATAACAGAGGATCAACAGTCCCTGGCTGGAAATATTGGCTACTGTCCCTATCACGCTGCCGGATACCTCATCAACGGCCTGTAAGATTTTTGGCAAAGGAATGCGAGGTTCATTACGACGCTCGGAATGCATGGCCGGACCCCAGAGAATTGACAATATATCTAAAAGTATAGAGGAAGGATCACTCCAGCATCCTGGCCATCACCAGCGCATCCTCCCTGTTTCCTCCCACAGCAGGGTAGTAGTCCTTGCGCCGGCCGATTTCATTGAATCCCATTTTATGATAAAGGTGTATCGCCACCTCGTTAGTTGGACGGACTTCCAGCAGGATCATATCAGCACGATGAAGCCTGGCCACCTCCATCAGATTCTCCAGCATCATTCGCCCATAGCTCTTTCCCCTGTATCGTGGCGAAACACAAATATTCATCACGTGAGCTTCGCCCGCGGCCAATGCCAGAATACCGTAGGCAACCACTTCTTCACCAATCTCCCCAATCCAACACGAATAGCCTACCTTCAGGCAATTTTTGAATACACCCAGGCTCCAAGGAAAATTATAGGCAGACTCTTCAATAGCGGCCACCGCCTTGAGATCTCCCTTCTTCATGGGTCTGATAAACAAAGACTTGTTCGCCACCTCGGGACAATGTCTCACATAGAAAGAACGCTGTGCTTCGTACCCCATCCACCGCTTCAATGAACCCAAAAGACCTGCCATCAAGCTCTCCATTTTCACAGCCACACATATTTTAGCCTTCTCCTCTACATCCACAAGCAGGAAGTCGATTCAGGTGGTCAATTTTCCAGCAGCCTGGCCTCTCCCAGGACTCCGTCATCTATTCGGTCCCGGGGCAGGTGGTCTGCTTCGAAAAACGCCGTGAATACTTCCATGTAGGCTCCACTCCGGCGTCCCTGCCGGCGAGGCTTTCGAAGCAGACCACCTGCCCCTCCACAATCCTTTACGTGGTTGAATGACGTGGTCCTGTGGACTCTCCTGTGTTCATTGATGGGCAATAGATCTGAATGTTCAACACTCGATCCCTGGCCTTACTCAAGGTACACGTTGAAGCGGTGAACGATCCGCTGGGGACTGCGCAAATCAGGTATAAGCCCCACGACTATGGCAAATGCCACATTTTTTTGGACATAGGAAAAAATTTCGATTAGACTTCTTTCCTGTGCTGCAGGGATCATTCGCATGAAGTGCGTCAAAGAGGAGGAGTTCCCTGAGCCGCAGAAAAATAATAAGAAAACTACTGTGATGCACGCTACAAGCGAGCAAATTTTTTAAAAAAAATAATAAAAATAGCCCGCCTTATGCGGGCTTTTCTTTAAGCTGACGCCTCCTTTCATCGATCTCCCGCCAAGCTTTTATCCTACACCCCACACTTCCTTGTTTTTTCACATCAGCAACTCGATTGTTATCCCCACCCGCTTCAAAATGGCGTGGAGCTGGTGACTTTCCTGATTCAAACCAATGCTTCTCCATATTGGAACAGTGACCATCTGAATATCGGAGAATGGAGGGCACTCCTTGAGGCAGACCCCCCCAAAAAAAAGCGACCTTGCGGTCGCCAAAGAGGAGGAGAACTACTGTTGAGGTGAACTGTCAGGGATGCCTCATCTGGCACTCCTAACGTTCGAGAATCATTATACTGATTCAATCAAAGCAATCCACCCCTTTCCTGTCACCACATTATTATATTTCTAGAAACAATCATCAAAGGGTCAACCGTATCCCTCCCCAAATTCCTCTGGGCGCTCCCGGACCGATAAAACGTGCATCATCAAATTCATCACCGAGTACCTCATCTGCTGCACCATACAATCCGAAAGTTTTGTAGCGCTTGTCAAACAGGTTGTCGACCCGGATAAACAACTGAACATAACGGTTGAATCTGTAGGCACTGCGTAGATTGAACACCCAATAACCCGGCAAAGGATCGTTAAGGTTGGCTTCGTCACCACGGAAATAACGGTTACTGCTATAAATTCCCGTCATTCCTATGGTGAATTGGGGCAATACGTCCAAATCGAGATTGAATTTGAACATATGTTCAGGCAGTCCGGGAATCCGGTCACCCTTGTTGACTTGAATGTTACCGGCAGGGTCGGCTGAAGGATTGTTCGGGCTGGGCGCCAGAAAAGGTGTCTGGAAAGTCGCGTCAAGATACGTGTAGTTGAACCCGTATCTGAGCGCGGCAAAAAATTTCCCGGTCAGAGGATTGTTCAAGACACCATTCAGACTGGCCTCTAAACCTTGCCGACGCGTCTTGCCGATATTGTCGAAATACCCCTCACTGGTCAGATTACCGGCACTGATGAAAAGAATGTCATCATGGTTGATGGTATGGAAGTAGCCGGTATGCCATTGAAAAGCCGTGGTAATGCCCTTCATTAGGGGCAGATAGTCCACGGTTCCCCGCAACCCGGCTTCAAATGTTTTGGCAACCACCTGCTTCAGCGGGGGATCGGCCAGAAAGGCATTAGGCAACTTACAGGGCGCTTCCGGGTCGGCACAGGTCAACTCCACTGCAGTGGGAGCGCGATTGCTTTCACTGTAGCGGCCATAGACGGATAATTCGGGGAAAAAACGATAAGTAAATCCACCGGAAGGATTGAAGCGATTGAATTGGTGGTTGCCTTCCAATTCATTACCGTCATTGTCATTGAGGCGGATGCGGGAAGAGTTGAAGCGACCGGAAACCGTTAACGTCAGATCCTGGATTGGCGTCAACTGCTCAATGAAGTAGGCGCCATAATGGGTGATTTCACTGTCCAAGCGCACCCTTGGTTCACCGACATTGATGCCACTGCCTTTAGCTCCCCTGCTCGAAGTCAAACGCCCCAATTCGGTATCGAACTTGAAGCGGATCTGCGCCTGGTCGAAACTGAAACCTGTGACGAAGCGGTTCTCCAGCCCGAAGAAGTCCCGGGTAAAGGCAGCTTGGACAGTGGTCCCGTAACCACGTTGGCGCGTTTTGCTGGTATTGAGTGTGGCCGAATCGACATCTTCGGACGCAGGAATCTCGTTGCCGGCAGTATCTTCTATGATTTCTCCTTCATCGTCACACATCAAATGATCGTTTGGCGGATCACACTCTTCATAGTCCGTATCATCTCCATTGAACGTGTTGATTTCATTGAAACGGTAATAAGCATTTCCAGATAACTGGATATCATCACTGACCCATAGATTGCCATCCAGGTTACTGAAAAACATCTTGTTCTTGGTTTCATCAGGATGAGTAAATATGGCATCGCGATCCTGTCGGTAAAGTTGAATTGGCACGGCGCCATTACCCGTCAGGTCGTTACGATTGCCTGAGAGTGTCAGGTTGAGCTCACCAACATCTCCATGCCAGCTGAGCACCCCGAAGACTTGCCGAACGTGCGTGGGAGAGAAATCCCGCCAGCCATCCTCCTCAAAATTCCGGAGATACAGAAAATAACCAACGGAACCGTTGTTCCAGCCACTCGATAGTTCCTCGTTATGCCGACCCCAATACCCCCCATACACTTTCAATTGATGATGGGGATATGAAAAGCCCGTCTTGCTTCGAATGGCAATGGCCCCGCCCAGAGTATTGAGTCCGAACACAGGATCGGAGCCTGGGTGCAAAGCCATATAATCAATCGCACCCTGTGGGATAAGATCCCAATTGACAGTATCACCGAATGGCTCGTTGAAACGGACCCCGTTGAAATAAACCGTCAAACCCATGGGAAGCCCCAACAAAGGTGAGGCCGTGAAACCCCGGTATTGAATATCTGGCTGGAAGGGATTGTTTTGAGCATCGTTGACCGTAATTCCCCCCAACTGGTAGCGCATATAATCAGTGATGGAAAAACTTTGCATGCTTTCCAGATCTTCACCGGTGGCTGTCTGAATATTGGAGGGCAGGCTGTCCAACGGCACGCCATCGCTGGTCAAAGGCGTACTTCCAACCACTTCCATGGTCTCCAGCTCCAGAGTTTCTTCAGCCTGACCCAAGATTGTTGCCACTAGCAGCGCCATGGCCAAAAATGTTTTGCCTCCACTCGATTTCATCTTTTTTGTCCCCCAACCTTTACAGCTCAAAATCGGAAAGATTAAGAGGAAAAACCAGGTGGGGGGAATAGGAAAAATTCCCTTAATCTGGAAGGAGGCCGTAACGATAGGCCAGGCGGGTCAACTCGGCACTCGTTCTGACATTGAGTTTGGATTTGATCGAAGTAAGATAATTGGCGACCGTTTTGCCGCTCAAATGAAGCTCGGTGGCGATTTCATGGTTGGTATGGCCCAAG
>JALVSV010000152.1 GCA_027024125.1 Methylothermaceae bacterium
AACATGCAAGTGCATTACATCAGCATCACTTGCGCCTGTATCTCCCGGCCTCACCGCCGGGAGCGGATTGAAACAGTGACGCCCAGCCATCCTTCGACGAATCCAAGAATGGCGCTGTGGGCGAGCGTGGAGAAGATCAGGCCAAGAATGGCGGCGCCGCGCTTTTCCGGAGAAATCAGCGCGGTCAGGGTCAGAGCGGTCCAGAGCGCGATCAGTATCCAGTCGAGGAGCGATTCGATGCGACGGTGACGTTGATATAGTTTTGGGAGGACGAACAGCAGCATGGCGATCAAGGAACACGGTATTGAATACAAAGTTGGCGCCGATACCGGCGGGGCGGTTTCCAATCTTCAGAAGTTCGAGCGTGAATTCAGGCAAATGCTCGAACAGATGGGGAAAAGCCCAAAGGAAATCGCCGCTTTTCGAATTTTAGCAAAAGAAGTCGAACGCGGGCATCCGTTCGTATCTCCTGGCCTCACCGCCGGGTGTGTATTCTTCTGAAGTCACGGATTCAGGTATATGAAATCCTGCTCGCCAGGGCCCCGTCATCTATTCATGCCGGAGCGGGTGGTCTGCTTCGAAAAACACCGTGAATACTTCCCTGCAGGCTCCACGCCGACTTCCCTGCCGGCGAGGCTTTCGAATCAGACCACCCGCCCCTTCAATCAGTCCTTTACGGGGTTAGATGACGTGGTCCTGTCCTGCGCGCCGGAAAAAGAGACAGTCGAGTGCGAAGATGGTTATCCTATAGTGCTATTTTGCGCCTTGGTTTGCAGGGAATCTCATAACCAGAGAGATCAAGTCGCGACCAAGACAGGTCAAACAGACCTGTCTTCACGATACAATCCAACTATGGATCCAGCCACAGGACAATACAATCGACCAACCGAAGAGCGCGAGCATCTTGCCGGTGCTATAGAACGTGTGACCTTCCACAGCCAGGAAACCGGCTTCTGCGTACTCAGGGTCAAGGTGCGGGGTCAACGTGACCTGGTCACCGTTGTCGGTTCTGCACCTTCAGTGACGCCCGGAGAATATCTGGAGGCCTTTGGTCGTTGGGTCAACGACCGTACCCATGGACTGCAGTTCAAAGCCGATCAACTGGCCATCGTTCCCCCGAGCACCCTTCAAGGCATCGAGAAGTATCTGGGATCGGGGATGGTCAAGGGCATCGGTCCTCATTTCGCCAGGAAGCTGGTCGGGGCTTTTGGTGAAAAGGTGTTCGACGTCATCGAACAGACCCCCGAACGTCTGGAAGAATTGGAAGGTATCGGGCCCAAGCGGCGCCGCCGCGTCAGCGAAGCGTGGGCGGAACAGAAAGTCATTCGGGAGATCATGGTTTTTCTGCAGTCGCATGGTGTTGGCACCAGCCGCGCGGTCCGTATCTTCAAAACCTATGGCGATGAGGCCATAGCCAGAGTTTCGGAGAATCCATACCGACTGGCTCTGGACATCTGGGGGATCGGTTTCAAGACCGCCGATACCATTGCGATGAAACTGGGCATCTCGCCACATTCCGTCATTCGCGCCCGGGCCGGAGTGCGCCATACCCTGCAGGCGTGGTGCGATCAAGGCCATTGCGCAGCCCCCAGGGAAAAGCTGACCGCCGAAGCGGTAAAGCTGCTCGAGATACCCCGGGAAACCATAGAGCGGGCGATAGATGCCGAAGTGGAAGCGGAAAACCTGGTGTCAGAGATCGGGGACGGTGCTGAGCTCATCTATCTCACCCCATTGTATAATGCAGAGAGAGGTTGCGCTCAGCAATTTGTGGAGCTGATCGGAGGCACCCTACCCTGGGGGGGAATCGATTCCGCCAAGGCAATCGCCTGGGTGGAAGGAAAAACCGGACTCACCCTGTCAGAATCACAGCGCCACGCAATCGACACAGTACTTGGAAACAAGGTCACTATCGTCACGGGTGGCCCAGGTGTCGGT
>JALVSV010000153.1 GCA_027024125.1 Methylothermaceae bacterium
CTACGGCCAAAGGATTCACCAGGGACAGTCCTTCGGCGCCAACCTGCCCGATGAAATCACCCCTGAATTCGTCCGTCAGGAAGTCGCCGCCGGCAGAGCCATCATTCCCTCCAATATCAATCATCCGGAATCGGAACCGATGATCATTGGCCGCAACTTCCTGGTCAAGGTCAACGCCAACCTGGGGAATTCACCGGTCACCTCCGATATCGAGGAGGAAGTGGAAAAGATGCTTTGGGCCATTCGTTGGGGCGCCGACACAGTCATGGACCTGTCAACCGGCAGGCACATCCATGAAACCCGCGAGTGGATCATCCGCAATTCCCCGGTACCCATCGGCACGGTCCCGATCTACCAGGCCCTGGAGAAAGTTGACGGAAAAGCCGAGGAGCTGACCTGGGAAATCTTCCGTGACACTTTGATCGAACAGGCCGAACAGGGCGTGGATTACTTCACCATCCACGCCGGTGTAAGACTCGCCTATGTCCCCCTCACTGCCAACCGGGTCACCGGCATCGTTTCCCGAGGTGGTTCCATCATGGCCAAATGGTGCCTGGCACATCACCAGGAAAGCTTCCTTTACACTCACTTCGAGGAAATCTGCGAAATCATGAAGGCCTATGACATCGCCTTCTCATTGGGTGATGGATTACGTCCTGGCTCGCTCGCCGATGCCAACGACGAAGCTCAGTTTGCAGAACTCAAGACCCTGGGAGAACTGACCCAGATTGCCTGGAAACACGACGTCCAGGTGATGATCGAGGGCCCCGGCCACGTACCCCTGCATCTGGTCAAGGAAAATGTGGACAAGGAACTGGAAGATTGCTATGAAGCACCCTTCTACACCCTGGGCCCTCTAGTCACCGACATCGCCCCCGGCTACGATCACATCACCTCGGCCATCGGTGCTGCCAACATAGGCTGGTACGGCACCGCCATGCTGTGCTATGTCACCCCCAAGGAACACCTGGGGCTGCCGGACAAAGAAGACGTACGCGAAGGGATTGTCACCTACAAGATTGCGGCCCACGCCGCAGACCTGGCCAAAGGCCATCCAGCCGCCCAGTACCGTGACAACGCCCTGTCCAAGGCCCGGTTCGAATTCCGCTGGATGGATCAGTTCAATCTCAGTCTTGACCCAGAAAAAGCACTGGAATTCCACGATGAAACCCTCCCCCAGCAATCTGCCAAAGTGGCCCACTTCTGTTCGATGTGCGGACCCCACTTCTGCTCAATGAAGATCAGTCAGGAGGTAAGAGATTATGCCGAACAGGAAATCAAGCTGGGCATGAAGGAGAAGTCCAAGGAGTTCCTGGAAAACGGTGGAGAAATCTACCGCAAGTTATAATTCAGGCAGGGTCACCCCCCATTTTCTCATCCCCCCCTTTGAAAAAAGGGGGGGGACAGGTTTGTTTTTATTCCGTGCTATCAAGTGCATGACCAGCACATGAATAGAAATGGAGGTATCCCATGGCTACAGTGACAGAGCGCGTTCCGGTTCTCATGACGCCGCAGGAAAAAAAACGCCTGTTCGCCAAAGTCTAGCCCCATCACTCCAGTACCATTTTGGTTCAAGCGTCATAGCCACTTTCACTTGTTCGAATTAACAATTTTTATCGCAAGTTCAGTTCTCTTCACCATACCGACTATCTAGCACTTATCCGGTCTGTGGCTGCCAGAAGGGTATGTGTCTCGCAACACCCACCCCGCGCTTTGCAGCGCTTTATTACATTGTCCGGGCCGCTGCTTTATTCAGGCCCGTAGATTCATCCAGTGACAAGGGTGGTCCCATCCGTACTTGGCGAGACATCTTTATCGCGCAACTTCGTGTCGCAACTAACTTTACTCGTTATGCATACATCAGCCTGCCACGGGGCTCTGGAATCGGACGATTGAGCTCCTTGGCGGTTTCGATCCATTCTTCGATTACCTTT
>JALVSV010000154.1 GCA_027024125.1 Methylothermaceae bacterium
CAATGAGGGCAAGAGTCTGACCGCGGCCAACCTGGCCGTCTGCATGGCGATGGAATACAATCGCACTGTGTTGCTGGTGGACGCCAATCTGCAACGCCCGTCTCTGGACCGATTGTTCGATCTGCCAGATGATCGGGGACTCAGGGATTATCTTCTGGACCAGGTGCCCCTGCCGGAACTGCTGATCAATCCGGGTATCTCTGATCTGGTGATCCTGCCTGCCGGTAAACCGGTGCCCCATTCCAGCGAGTTGCTGCGTTCGCCTTACATGACTCGATTGGTGGAGGAATTCAAACACCGCTATCCAGAAAGGATGGTGATCTTCGATCTTCCAGAAGTGATGTCCAAGGCCGATACCCTGGCGTTCGCCCCCTATGTGGACGCGGTGATGCTGGTGGCAGAAGCCGGCAAGACTTCGCGCAGCGCCCTGGAGAAAGCCATGGATCATCTGAGTGAAACGCCGATTCTGGGGACCGTGCTCAACAAATCCAGGATGCACCACTGATCATGTATGAAGCCTTTTATGGCTTGAAGGCCAAGCCCTTCTCGCTGCTGCCGGATCCGGATTTTATCTATCCCACTAAAAAACACCGCATGGCGATGGCACTTCTCGAGTATACCTTGCTCAACGGTGCGCCTTTTTGTGTCCTCACCGGGGAGATCGGCAGTGGCAAGACCACGTTGGTCCAGCATCTGCTGCAACAACTGGAGAAAACCTTCACTGCCGGGGTGATCAGTCATACCCATGCCACCATCGGTGAGTTGCTGCAATGGATACTGATGTCCTTCGGTCTGGAATATCGCAATAAAAACAAGACCGAATGTTATCAGACCTTGATCGAATTTCTGGATCAGCAACATCAACAGGGCAAAAGGTCGCTGCTGGTGGTGGATGAAGCTCAGAACCTCGGCATCCAGACCCTGGAGGAGTTGCGGATGCTGTCCAATATCAACATAGGTCAGCGTCACATTCTGCAAATGATCCTGGTGGGGCAACCACAATTACGCACCAAGTTACAGGATGCCTCGCTGGAGCAGTTTGCCCAGCGGATCGCCCTGTGCTATCACCTGGAGCCACTTTCACCGGGTGAAACCGGAAACTATATCCGTCATCGGCTGCAAAAGGCGGGCGCCACCAGGGAACTGTTTACCGCGGATGCAATCGACCTCATCCATAGGAAAACGGGGGGGATTCCCCGCCTGATCAACATAGTCAGTGATCTCAGCCTGTTGTTCGCCTATACCGAGGAAAAGGAGACAGTGTCTGCGGCAGCGGTTGGCGAGGCCATTCGTATCGAATCGGTGAATGGAATATTGCCTTTGAAAGACCCGTCCCCTGCAGAGGAAGTTGGAAGTTGACGATGTATCGATTGATGATTCTCCTGAGCCTGTCTGTTTTTATCACTGTGGGTGGATTGACGGCCTGCACCGATCCTGAAACCAGCAAGGCCCGTTATATTGAAGAAGGCAGGCGGCTGTTGGAGCAGGGTGACTATGAGCGCGCCCGGGTGTCTTTCAAGAATGTGCTCCAGATCGATCCCAAAGACCCCGAGGGTCATTATTGGATGGCCCAGACTTACGAAAGACTGGGAAAGTTGAAACAAGCCGTCGGTCATCTGAGGGCGGCACTGGAGGAATCCCCCGACTATCTTGATGCCAAGTACAAATTGGCGCGAATCTATTTCAGTGCCAGGATATACGATGAAGCAGGCAAGCTGGTCGGGGAAATACTTGCAAGTCAGCCTGACAGGGTGGATGCCCTGGTGCTGCGGGCGGCGATTCGTGCTTCTCAGGGCGACACCGAAAAAGCCCGCGCCGATCTACAGCAGGCATTGAAACTGAAACCCTTCGATCCTGAAGCGGTGCGGATACAAGCGGCTCTGGATTGGCGCGAAGGAAACAAGGAACAGGCGTTGGAATGGTTGCACAAGGGT
>JALVSV010000155.1 GCA_027024125.1 Methylothermaceae bacterium
CTCGATTACCTCTGCCATCAAAAGTGGGGAGTTTTCCTTGGTCTACCAGCCTCAGGTAGGCCGTGATGGGAAAATGACCGGAGCAGAAGTTCTGTTGCGTTGGGAAAACCAAATCTACGGTATGATTCCACCGGACTTTTTTGTCCCCTTGGCTGAGGAAAGAGGCTATATCATCGAGATTGGTGCTTGGGTGTTCGAAGAAACCTTGA
The DNA here is from genome assembly GCA_027024125.1 of Methylothermaceae bacterium. Lineage (GTDB taxonomy): Bacteria > Pseudomonadota > Gammaproteobacteria > Methylococcales > Methylothermaceae > Methylohalobius. The sequence goes on from JALVSV010000155.1 coordinate 210, forward strand.
GGCAGATTCGCCGTTGGCGTGATCAGGATGCTTTCGGAGATCAACGGTTCCCGAAACTGGCGATCAATCTTTCCCCCCTCCAATTGATGTCGCGTAATGTGATTACCAGCCTTGTCAATGCCTGTGATATCTGTGAAGAGCATCCGGGTACCATAGAATTCGAAGTGACCGAGTCCAGCATGGAACACCATTTCGAGAGTGTTTCTGAGCATATGCGTCTCTTAGCAGAGCATGGTTTCAAATTAGCTTTGGACGATTTTGGGACTGGGCATTCCTCGCTGGCGCGGCTGCATCAGTTTCCGGTCGATATTCTCAAGATCGACCGCAGTTTTGTTGTGAACATGTCGCAGGGTTCGGCCCATGTGGCCCTAGTCAGGTCGATTGTCGATATGGCCCATGCATTGGGGCTACAGGTGGTCGCCGAAGGGGTAGAAAACCAAAAACAATATGACATCTTGCTAAAGCTCGGTTGTGATTTTTTCCAGGGATTTTTTTTCAGCAAGCCTTTGGGCGGCGATGAATTTATCGCGTGGGTGAAGCAGAGATCAGAAACGTTCCGATCACAATTTTTACTAGAGTCCGTGGATGGCTAAACTTGTAATGTTTCGCCAGTCGGAGGCGGGACTGGGGCAATTTGTCAAATTGTTATGGCATAAGAGTCTGAACACTATCATTATGAATTTACTGTAAGGGCATGGATATGGATGGAGAGGCCCCACCTGACGGCGATAGGTCGATGTGATCTTTGCAATCCCGGGAGCTTTGAAAGAGGTTTCCTGGAAATTGTTCGGAATGGATGGGCGGGAGAACCACTGGGAGGTGTCCTCTCCCAGTGGTCTGGTGTTTTAAAAATTTATTTCTCCTTAGCCTTTTCTTCCTTGATAGTGCGGTCCATCAACTTCAGAATCACAAAACCGATGGTAAAACCGGTAAACGAGGCAAAGACCAGGGGGCCTGCAAAAGGAATGGCCATGGGATCCAGGAGATTGATGCCAATGAGATTTGAAATGAAATGCATGTTACCGTCCTCTTCGTAATGGTTCGGAATGGATGACACCTTCAGGTGTGTCCTCTGGGACGGTTGCCATCATAATTGGCTTGCATACAGTTGTCGGTGACCAAGTCACATTACTCTGATTCAGTCAATCGCTGCAGTGCGCCGGCATCCAGGATCAGAATCGATCCACGGTTCAGTTTGATCCATCCATAACGTTCGAACCGCTTGAGATGACGGGAGACCACTTCCCTGGCACTGCCCAGCTCCGTGGCAAGCTCCTGGTGGGTTTTTTGCCGCATGTCCCCGGGTCCTTCCAGAAGTACCCGTGCCAGGCGCCTTTCAATCGCTTCAAAAACCACCTCTTCCATGCGGGTGATGACAGAACTGAGGCGATGAGAGAAATTTTCAAAGACGAAACTTCGGAAAAAGTCAGATTGCCTCAAGGCCTGTTGAAAAATGTTCTGGCCAATGACAAAGGCGGAGACCGGCTGTTCTGTGACACCTTCCGCTGGATAGGATTTTTTCCCCAGCAGGCATGAAGTGGTCAAAATACAGGAGTCACCCGGAGTCACCCGGTAAAGCAGGACATCCCTCCCATTCCCGGCAATCAGTTGAACACGGATCTGGCCATCCACCACGAGAACATAGTTCTTGCAGGGGGCTCCCGGATAGAATAAGGTCTTTCCGCCAGGGATCTTGACCAGTTTTGCCTTCTGGATCAACGCTT
>JALVSV010000156.1 GCA_027024125.1 Methylothermaceae bacterium
GTGTAGCGCCACCCGGCCAATACGACGGTTGACCTGATTGTACCAATAGGGAAACCGCGCCAACTGGGCCAGATACTCGGTTTGAATCACATAGCGGCTGCGGGCACCTCCCCCATCCACTTCCTGCAAACCGACCACATCGAAGTCAGTCAAAAAAGCCGCGATCTTTTGGAGATTGGAGAATCGCTTACCATAGGGCAATAGATGTTGCCAACTCTTGAAAAGATAATCTTCGTACCTCCGTGTATGAATCCCTGTCTGAATATTGAAACTGGCAATTCGCAGAGTCCTTTTATTGTTACGTCCTGCTTTTGTCATCGGGTGGCTGTTGATTGACCGTTCAGCTCATGCTTCACCCTATCATCCATGACCTTGATCATGTTGTCGAACCCTTTGGTGGTAGTGCCTGAAATCAGGTATTTGCCATTCACCACGACCGCTGGCACGCCTGTGATTCCATAACTTGCAGGTATGGATTCAGCCTGGCGTACTTTCATCTCGACGCTGAACGAATGAAAAGCATTATTGAAAGTTTCCTTGTCGACACCATGGGCGGCAAAGAAGTCTGCCATTTCCTCTTCCGAGGTCATGCGTTTCCTTTCCTTGTGCATCACATCAAACAAATCCTTATGAATCTTGTCCAACACGCCCAAAACCTCAGCAGTGTAGTAAGCACGGGCATGCGGTTCCCAATGAGGCCCAAAAATCGCAGGCTGACGCCTGAATGTCACGTTGGCCGGTTTGTTCTTGAGCCATTCTTCCAGATAGGGATCGAATCGGTAACAATGGGGGCACCCATACCAGAAGAATTCGATCACTTCCACTTTGGAAGGATCATCTGTCGGTCGGGGAGGGCTGAGTTCAATATATTCCTGCGCTCCGGCAACCAGTGACCAAAGCACCAAAAACAATCCGGCCAGCAGTGAGTCTCTCAAGGTTCCTTTCATACGACCTCCAACTTTCATTTCATCGTTGCAACAAAGGCTGCAACAGCCTTCATTTCTTCTTCATTCATGCGGGCAGCAATGTCGCGCATGGGCGCCTTGGCCTCCCCCCTGACGCCCGAGGCATAATCGCCCAACGCTTTGACCGTATAGGCGACGTACTGTCCCTTCAACAGCGGAAAACCCGCCGGTTCATTGCCTTCCGCATTGGGGCCATGGCAAGCGATGCAGGCGGGGACCTTCTTGTCCGCTATCCCGGCACGATAAATCTTTTCTCCATCGGTGGAACCATCGCCGGCCTCCGGCACAGGTGTTTGCCGAGCGTAATATTCGCTCAACAGCATGATATCCTCGTCACTCAAGGTCCCTGCGATGGCATTCATGGCCGGGACGTCCCGGGTCTGATCCTTGAAAAAGTGCAATTGCCTGCTCAAGTATGTTACGTTTTGTCCCGCCAATTTCGGGAACAAAGGATTGGCCCCCTTGCCATTCTCTCCATGACAACCGGCGCATACCGCAGCCTTTTGCCTGGCAGAAGCATCGGGCTGTGCGGCCACCACAACCGACCAGCCCAGCAACCCCATCAGTCCAATCAATGTTAGTATAGCCTTCATTGTTTTTTGTTCCTCCTGTTGTGTGATAGGAACTATTGTACCCATTTTGCCATCCCAGTACCGCCTATGCCTTTGAATCCTCTCTACCATCGCACCCGGTTTCTACTCAGCACCCTGAACTTTGCCAGCGATGTGCCAGACCAGGGGTATGAGGTTGCGTTCGCCGGCCGCTCCAATGCCGGCAAATCCAGTGCGCTCAATGTCATCACCAACCAGCGGTCACTGGCGAGAACCAGCAAGACCCCTGGACGCACCCAACAACTAGTCTTTTTCCATGTCGACGCTCAGAGACGGCTGGTGGACCTGCCCGGATACGGTTACGCCAAGGTTTCCGGGCAAGTGCAGGCCCGTTGGCGCCAGGCTCTGGAATCC
>JALVSV010000157.1:0-6853 GCA_027024125.1 Methylothermaceae bacterium
GCCATCACTGGTGCCGCCCCGCTTGGGGTCGCTTGGAATGCCAAGCGCCTTCGCGAGCGCGATGGAGCCCTCACCGATTTGATTCCGAGGCCCTTTGTCGGCATAGATGGCAAAGCTCATTTTTTGATTTATGAGGTTGATCACCACCCCGAAATCCCCTGGTTTCGCCCCCCCGCCGCTACCTGGCGGCAGCACAAAATAAGGGATCTCGTTTGAGTTGACATACCGCCTGGGATCTCCTGGTTCTTTGGTAAGATCCTCAAGGGTGGTCTTGGAAACGTAATAGCCCGGATTGGGGTCATCCGGCCCCTGGATCACTGGGTTGCCGTCCATTCTGCCGTTGTCGGTTGCCAATGCCCACCAATGCCCAGGCCGGCCGGCGTTGGCAAGCCAATCGGTTCCAATATCGTCTGGATGGTAAGCATCCGGCGCCCCGTCGGCATCGATCCGCATGCCGGCTTCAAAGAAAAAGGCGTCCTTGCCCGGTATCTTCCAGACAGTCACCTCCCCTACTTGAAAAAAGGGTTCCTTGGGACAGGGCTTGTCTGTACCCGTTTCCATGTTCGCAGCATCCACCCCGCCATTTTCAATTGTGCTGCTTGCCGTGTCGGTGGGTACGGTTCCAGCGTTGGATTTTGCTGGTTGACAGCCTGCCAGCAACAAGGCCAGAAACGCCGTCGTCAGTAGTTGCTTGATCATTCCAGGTTCTCCATTGACTTGCTTTCTAAGAGCCTGTCGGACTTTTGATTTGCTGCACTTGCAACCCATTGAAATAAAGTCATATTCTATTTTGACGCTCACAGCCCATGTTTGTGATATATGTCACTAAAACAGTCAGTTACGAACCACGATTTACCTAAGTCCGACAGGCTCCTAGGTGCTTAGCCCTCCATAACCGAAAGAACCGGATGTTCTCCTGGACCAAAACCGGAGCACAGCAGGTCGGCATCATCCAAAGCCTGATCTCCACCTGCAGACTCCAAGGTGTCAATCCTCTCACCTATCTGGTCGACGTCCTGCAGCGAGTCTCACTTCACCCAGCTTCCAAGGTCAGGGATCTCACTCCTAGGCGGTGGAAGGAAATGTTTGCCGCCAATCCTTTAAAATTCAGATTTGGACAAAGTGGGGAAGTAGCGGTCTGGAATGACCGCTTACACTAAATTATTCCATCGGACTCTCATTTTGGTATCGTTTGCCTATGTCAATCAGAAGGCGATCTCTATTTCTATGAACTGAATCGAAGGAAAAACGAATGACAATATTGTTTCGTTTATATGCGATTTCCACTCTTTTTTGCGTCCTCTTCCTCGCTGGATGCGTCTCCGACAGGGAACGCATGATTCAGGAGGGATATCCTGCCTCGTATGCAGCCGGGTTTGAAGATGGGTGTCATAGTGGAAAGAAGGCTGGTGGCAGCATGTTCGATCAATTCAGAAAGGATGTGAACCGCTTTGAGAGCGACCCCAAATATGCCCAAGGCTGGTCCGATGGATTCAGGGAATGCGAAAGTGAGGAAGAAGCGCAACTAAGGCAGCAAAGGGTGTTGGTGGAACAGCAGAAATTATTTGAACAGAAAGAACACGACCACTGGGAAGAAAAAGAATACCGCCATCTGAAACATCATCGTTCGCAAGAACAGAAAATGTTGGATGATACCTTAAAAGGAGTGGATACCAAAGCACTGGAAAAGGCCCTGAAGAAAAAATACCAATGATCGTAATAATCCCCGTCCAACCACATCTGGAAGAATAGCATGATCAGAGTCATTTCATTGTTTTCGATATTTGCCTTCAGCCTGCTAGCATCGGCAGCGGATCTGACCCGTGAAGAAGTCATCCACTTGCTCGGCCAGGCCACTTTCGACAAACCCGCCGATCTTCGTCGCAAGAATCTCCAGAAGGTGGATCTATCGGGCCTCGACCTGCGTCAGGCCGATCTGTGGGGGGCAGACCTCAGATATGCCAATCTGAGTAAAACCAATCTGGCAGGTCAAAATCTCGATCTGACCATCATGCGGGGTACTGATCTCTCGGGCGCCAACATGGAGGGGGTCAGTATCTTCGGAGTCATTATGATCGACGCCAATTTGACCGGAGCCAACCTGAAAAACAGCCGGGTCATCGCCACCCTGGACCGGGCGCGGCTGGTGAAGGCCAACCTGGAGAATGCCTTCTGGGGCGCCGACATGAAAAACCAGACCATGGGATTGATGCGTGCCAGCTGCAACAAAGCCGATTTCACCGGCGCCAATCTGAGGAATGCCAATTTCAACCGGGTGTTGCTGAAGTTTGCCAAACTACGGGAAGCCGACATGGAAAACATCAACCTCTACCGAGCCGTCATGTCGGGTGCCGACCTCACCAAGGCCAACCTCAGGGGAGCTGATCTACGCGAGGCTCACCTGGACAATGCAATCTTTTCCGAAGCCGATCTTAGCGGAGTAAAACTCGAAGGTGCAATCGATATAGGTGCTGCCACGGGCATCAAGCAACTCCCACATAAAATCATCATTCGATGATTCACAGCCGAAAGCCAGGAGCAGTCCAGGTATGGACAGAATTGTGCCAGACGAAGGAACCATAAGTAGATTCCGGTCAATCCGGGCGGAATCCTTGTTCCTGCTCATACTTTGTTTGCTTTCCTGTTCCTTTCCGGCTTCGGTCTATGCCAATGCGCACCCTGAAGCGCCACCACCGAACTCACCCCAACAAACCGGCGTCCCAAGAGATACAGGATCGATCCACTTTGCCGTCATTGGTGATTACGGAATTGGAAACAGAAACGAGGCGGATGTTGCTGCGCTCATCCACAGTTGGCATGCCGATTTCATTATCACCACCGGCGATAACCGCTATGGCAATCACACATATGACCAGGTGGTAGGGCGTTTTTTCTGCGCCTACTTGAAAGACGCGGGACCAGGGAAAAAATGCCAGGGAGGATATGCCAGGATCAATGCCTTTTTCCCCACTTTGGGTAATCACGATTATAAAGATGGCCGGGGAATCGGGGAATATCTCGCCTATTTCACCCTTCCTGGCAAGGACTTCCCTTATAGCACTGGTAACGAACGATATTATGATTACGTCCGTGGTCCTGTCCATTTCTTTGTCATCAATTCCAACGATCAGGAGCCGGACGGAGTTCGACCAGACTCCATCCAGGCAGCCTGGCTCAAGAGTCGCCTGACCAGCTCGACCACGCCCTGGCAGATCGTCTATTTCCACCACCCACCCTATTCGAGTGGCTCCCACGGTTCCAGCGAATGGATGCAATGGCCTTTCGAATCGTGGGGCGTGGATGCCGTGATCAGCGGTCACGATCATTCCTACGAACGGCTACATATCGGGGAAATTCCCTATTTCGTCAATGGGCTGGGAGGCAAAAGCACCTACGAATTTCGTACTTCTCTGCCGCAAAGCAGGGTACGCTATAACCGTGACTATGGCGCCATGCTGGTCGAGGCAGACAATACCCAGATACACTTCCGTTTCATCAACCGGCAGGGAGAACTCATCGACAGTTTCCGACTGGCAAGGATCCGCGCACAGGACGCCGGATCACAGAAGCGCCAGAAACAACCATAATGCCGTCGTCGTCACCACTGCAAACAGGGTGACTCTGAGGCTGGTATTGCCGTTCTTAATCATGTGCAAGAGGAATTCCAAGGCTCCCAGGGGCCTGCCACGGGGAAAATATTCCCGTTCCAGTATTTCCAGCAATCTGGGATGGTAGAAGGGACGCCCATGAACTCCGAGAGACAGGGGCAGCATGTGTCTGCCGAAAGCGATATGCCGCTTGGAATAAAGCATGGACTCCGGGCGGCAGGTTTCCACCCGCCCCTCCGGTAGGCACAGCAGGATCCTGTCCCCGGCCAGTCCGACCCGGATCGAAACCAGGCGCTCGTTGAAATAGTGCAGCACAAAGAAAATGCAGAACATCCACAGCAACTGGATGAAGAAAGCGTGATCTTGGAACGCACCTCGCCAGTCCGTGGCGCACACCTCTTCGCCGCAGGACTGTAATTTGGATTTCCACACCAGGAATCCGGTCACCATCAGCATGCACAATATTGTCATCACCATGCCCCCCCGGGTGGTTCGCCGGATCTGCCGGATCGCCACCGGGTCGGGATTCATCCTGATGGTGCCGGATGAATCCGGCTCCGGCCGATAATCCGGATCCCAATAGTCGTCGTTCTGTTTCCTGGGAAAAAGTTCCACTGACCGGGGATGACGCTTCTCCACCCAGAGGGCGAAACCTACCCCCACAACGGCTAGGGCGATCATCAAACCCAGCGCCCAGTCCATCTGCGACTGCAAACCAGCGCGCCGTTGCCGCGCCCGCTCAAGACCCCGGTTGAATTCCCCTGAACCGAATGCGGCGATAGTCCCATCGGAGGAGACGCGATACAGGGCATTGCCGTCAAAATCGGTGACCAGCACAGCGTTACCCAGGGAGGCAATGGCGCTAGGGTCGGCGTTTTCCGGCAATACGATCCGGTCCAAGGGAGCGCCTTTTGGGTCAAAACGGAGCAGATCGGCATTCTTCAGCCGCCCGTTGCCATTGAGCACCCACCAGATACCGTCACGGGTACGGACAAAGTCGATAGGCCAGATGTGACCCCGGCGTTTTTCCGGATGTGACCGGGTGGAGAAGGACAAGACAGTCTCCAGCCCTCCTTTACCATCCGCCCTGAACTGGACGAGGCGGAAGCGGTTGGTATCCGCCACCGTGATCAGCCCATCGGACACCCGTACCCGGTTGGGTGCGTTCAACTGATACTCTGCTGACAGAGTCTTCAGACCGGCCGTTTTGGAATGGCGGAAAAGCCTGTCTCCTGCGCCATCTGAGAGAAAAAGCTGCCCCGTTTCCGGATCAAGAGCGAATTTATACGCCCCGGTAATCATGCCCTCGGGCCAGCGGGCAAACTCCTTGCAGCTGGTGGTTGCAAGATCGCAGCGCAGCAGCCGGTTCTGATACAACACACCCAACAGCAGATGTCCGTCACTCTCCAGATGAAGGTCGCTGATGAGACCTGAGACACCCAGTTCGAGCATCTCGACATCGTGAATCACCTTCCCATAGTCATCCAATACCGCCAGCCGGTCTTGATATTGAACCGCCACCCTTCCGCCAAGGGCATTGACGTGCAACGTTCCCCCATAACTCATCAACGCTGTGGAAACAGAGATTCGCCAATACAGCAGAACGGCCATGAGGCCGATAAAGAGAACGACAATCGGGAGCAAAATCCGTTTGGACATGGGTCTTCTTCAATGGTTGGTTACCAGAATAAGCCTAGTCCGAATATTGCACCTGTCAGTTTTTTCCCGGTCATCTCAGCCGGTCAGCCATCAGCCTTTCCTGGGCGGAAAACGGGATTCTGCGCCCTGCTTCGACCCGCCGGTACTGTCCATCGGATTGCAGTTCCCATGCCCCGATGTTATCGCGCAGATAATAACGCAGGGTTTCCCGAATGACCTTACGTCTGAGCCCATTCGCCCGGATGGGAAAGGCCACTTCCACCCGGCGATGGAGGTTGCGAATCAGCCAATCGGCGCTGGAAGCATAGACCTCAGGATGGCCATCGTTGCCAAAACAACACACCCTGCTATGCTCCAGATAACGGCCCAACACCGAACGTACCCGGATGTTTTCCGACAACTCCGGTACCCCAGGCCGCAGACAGCAGATACCACGCACGATCAAGTCGATCTCCACGCCGGCCTGGGAGGCCGCATAAAGCGCATCAATGATCTCAGGGTCCTCGAGCCCGTTCATCCGGGCGATGATTCTGCCCCGCTTACCTTCACGCGCCAAATCCGCCTCACGGTGAATGCGCTCGAGCATGAAGCGGTGCAGTTCAAACGGCGCCTGAACCAGCTTCTTCAATTTGAAGGCATGTCCCAGACCGGTGAGCTGATGAAACAGGCGCTGCACATCCTCACCGAGCTCCTGGTCGGCACTGAGCAGGCCGACATCGGTATAGAACCGGGTCGTGATCTCATGATAGTTGCCGGTACCCAAATGGACATAACGGCGAATACCCTCCTTCTCCTGACGGACGATCAACAGCATTTTGGCGTGGGTCTTGTAACCAACCACGCCGTACACCACGTGCACCCCAGCCTCGTAAAGCCGCTCCGCAAGATGGATGTTGTCAGCCTCATCGAAACGGGCCCGCAGTTCGATCACCGCACTCACTTCCTTGCCATTGCGGGCGGCCTTGACCAGGGCATCTGCGATGGCCGAACGCGAGGCGGTGCGATACAGGGTTTGGCGGATCGCGAGTACTTGTGGATCCTCGGCCGCCTGCTGTAACAGCTCGACCACGGGGGAGAAGGCATCGTAGGGATGGTGGAGCAGCACTTCAGAGCGCCGCAAAATGGCAAAGAAATCGTGCTGACCCTGGAGTCGTTCGGGAACCACCGGGGTGAAAGAAGGATATTTCAAATCCGGCCGCTCGGCATCGTCATAAACGGACGCCAACCGGTGAAGGTTCACCGGGCCATTGACCCGGAAAAGATCGGCGCATTCGACTCCAAGCCTCTGGCACAGATAGCCAGCCACCTCCTCGGGACAGTTATCCGCCACTTCCAGCCTCACCGCCTTGCCGAAACGCCGCTCCTGCTGCAACCGCCCCTGGAGCTCGCGCTTGAGATCCTCCATTTCCTCTTCGTCGATATAGAGTTCGGTATCGCGGGTCACCCGGAACTGGTAGCAACCCTCGACGGTCAATCCGGGAAACAGTTCACCCACGAAAGCGTGCAGCACCGAAGACAGGAAAACGAAGGTGCTACCCTCCCCGCCGATTTCGCCGGGCAACAGGACCAGGCGGGGAGGGTAGCAC
>JALVSV010000157.1:6863-17361 GCA_027024125.1 Methylothermaceae bacterium
GGTTCGGGGGATCGGGATCAAGGCATAGCGATGACTGCGGCCGAACGCATCCTTGCCATGGAGGCAAACGATGAAGTGGAGGTTCTTGTTGGCGATACGGGGAAAAGGATGCGCCGGATCGATACTCAAAGGTGTCACTACCGGCAAAACCTGACCACGCAGGTATTGCCGCAACCATTCCCGCTGGGCATCGTTCCATTGGGCTCGTCGCAGGAAGCGGATCCCCTGCGAAGCCAGGGCCGGGATCAGATCCTCGTTGAGCAGCCGATACTGATCGTCTACCATGGCATGGGTACGCTGGCGCAATGCCTGCAGTAACTCGCGCGAATCGTACTGATCCACCCCACTGACCGTCACCCCGAGACTGATCTTCTTTTTCACCGCTGCCATCCGAACCTCGAAGAATTCATCCAGATTGGCGCTGGAGATGCAAAGAAAACGCAATCGTTCCAGCAAGGGCAGCGTTCGATCTTCTGCCATGGCCAGCACCCTTCGGTGGAAAGCCAGCAGACTCAATTCCCGATTCAAATAGCGTTTGCAACTCATCCGGTCACTTTCTACGTGTACTCACAAATCATCCTCAAATCCAGCCAGAAGGGTACCACAACAATATCCAGAATTTCTTATTGACAGGAGGAACCAAAACGCCTCAACCTTGACCCAATAAGAAACCGTCCATTGAAGAAAAGCTCGATGAAGTCCCTCCTCTGGTTAATAGTACTTCTTCCGCTCCATGCCTTCGGGAATGAAACCGATGCCTACCAATCGGACAGGGAACGACTGCTGGAAGAGATCCGCCACGACTTCCGACTGACGGCCCCGATGATCGGCAATGATCGACCCGATCCCAAAGTGGAAAAGGCGCTGCTGGAAGTACCCCGGCATCTTTTCGTCCCCCCCGAAAACCGCTCGCTGGCCTATCACAACCGCCCGCTACCGATCGGTTATGGCCAGACCATTTCCCAACCTTATATCGTCGCCTTGATGACCGATCTTTTGAACCCTCGGCCCGATGACGTCATACTTGAAGTCGGCACAGGTTCAGGCTATCAGGCTGCGGTCCTTTCCCGCCTGGTCAAACACGTCTATACCATCGAGATCATCGAATCTTTGGCCAAACTAGCCAAAGTCAGGCTCGAGAAACTGGGCTACCACAACGTCACAGCGCGCATCGGTGACGGCTATTATGGCTGGAAAGAGCACGCTCCCTTCGATGGAATCATCGTCACTGCAGCCGCCAGCCACATACCCCAGCCCCTGGTCGATCAACTCAAACCCGGTGGCAGAATGGTGATTCCGGTGGGCGGACAGTTCCTTACCCAGTCTCTGCTGCTGGTGGAGAAAAACGATCAGGGTAAGGTCACCACACGTCAACTGCTGCCAGTCGCTTTCGTTCCCCTCACCGGCAAACACTGACACCAATGGACAGGACCACACCACCCCTGACGGTGCTGTTGGCTGTCGCCCTGATGTCGATGGCTGCCCTGGCGTATGAAATCCTGCTGATGCGGTTGTTGTCTATCGTGCAATGGCATCATTTCGCCTATGTCATCATCAGTCTGGCCCTTCTGGGTTACGGGGCCAGCGGCTCTGTGTTGTCGCTCATGGGGCAAAGGGCCAGGACGCATTACCCTGTTCTCTTGATCGTTTCCTGTCTCGGTTTTGCCATCACCGCGGCAGGCGGGTTCCTGCTGGCACAAAAGGTTTCCTTCAACCCGCTGGAACTGTTGTGGGATCCAAATCAATGGCTGCGCCTGGCTGCAGTCTATACACTCCTGTTGTGGCCCTTTCTGTTCGCCGCCAGCGTCGTATGCCTGACCCTGGCCCGCTTCGACCGGAAGATCGGCCTTATCTATGGCTGCGATCTCATTGGCGCGGCGGTGGGAGCCCTGGGTGTCATTGGACTGCTGGAATATTTCTTCCCCCTGACGGTACTCGGATTTCTGGCTGCCCTGGGGTGTATCGCCGCAGCTTGTGTGTGGTTTGGTCTGGCACTCAAACCCATTGGGTTCGTCCCATTGTTGCTGCTCATGGCCGGAGGTCTTTTTTTCGCAATGGCGGGGGGATCATTCGAACTTCATCTTTCTCCCTATAAACCTCTCAGTCAGGCGCTCTCTGCCAGCGGTGCCCGGGTGGTTGGAGAACGGTCAGGTCCTCTCGGCCTGTTGACCGTGGTGGAAAATCAGAAAATCCCCCTGCGCCATGCGCCAGGCCTGAGTCTCGGTAGGAACGCCAGGCTGCCACCGCAACTTGCGGTGTTCACCGACGGTGACGGCATGAGCGCAGTCACCCGTTTCGATGGTGAACTGAAACCCTTGGCATTCCTCGACAGGATGCCTTCAGCATTACCTTATCAGCTATTGCATCACCCCAAGGTGCTGGTGCTGGGTGCCGGTGGTGGCATGGATGTCCTGCAGGCACTCTATCACCGGGCGGACAGCATTGATGCAGTCGAGCTCGACCCCAACATGATCACCGTGGTCAATGAAGACTTCGGCGACTTTAGCGGCCACCTGTTTGCAAACTCCAGGGTTGAAATTCATGTGGCCGAGGCTCGTGGATACGTGGCCTCAAACCGGAAACGCTATGATCTGATTCAGATGGGACTGTTGGATGCCTTCAATACCGCCGCATCCGGACTCCATGCCCTCAATGAAACCTACCTCTACACCGTGGAAGGAATACGCACGTATCTGTCCCGGCTGACCCCTGGAGGTTTGCTCGCCATCACCCGCTGGATTCGCATTCCACCCCGTGAGGAATTGAAACTATTCGCTGCTTGCATCAAAGCCATGGAAAGCATGGGAATCAAAAATCCCCGTAGTCATTTGATATGGGTACGCAGCTGGAACACCATCACGCTTTTGGTCAAGGCCCGGCCATTCACCCCGAATGAAATCGGGTCTGTCAGGCAATTCATTCGTACCCGGGGGTTCGATCCTGCCTATTATCCAGGCATATCACCGGGTGAAGCCAACCGACGTCACCGTCTTCCCCAGCCCTATTATTACCAGGCAGCTGTGGCAATTTTGAACGCCGACAGGGGATTCACCTCCTCCTACAAGTTCGACATCACCCCGGCTACCGACGACCGTCCTTATTTCTTTCACAGCTTCAAATGGTCCTCGCTGGACGAGCTTTGGTCACTCAGAATCCATGGGGGTATCGCCCTGATCGACAGCACTTACCTGCTTCTTGTGGGAACCTTGGTCCAACTGGTGATACTGAGTGCACTGCTGATCATATTGCCGCTCATACCGAAGGCGGTTCATCTGCAATCCCTGCCGAGAGGACGGGTTCTGGGATATTTTTTCGCCATTGGAATCGGCTTCATCTTCGTGGAGATCGCCCTGATTCAGAAGTTCATCCTCTATCTTTCCTATCCCCTCTACGCCATTGCCGTAGTCCTGACTGGGATGCTGCTGTGGGCGGGCGTGGGAAGCGGATCTGTGGAGCTGTTGCGCAACCACTTTCCTGCCCTGACTATCTGGTGGGCAGTGGCTGCCATCTTATGCCTGGTGGTAGCGGATGTGACCATCCTGCCCTGGCTGATCGACACCACCGCTGCTATTTCCGCCGGTCTAAAAATTGTGCTCAGCCTGATGCTGCTCGCGCCACTGGCTTTCTGCATGGGATTGCCCTTCCCTTTGGGGATGTCACAAGGGGTCGTCTCAAATACCAAGGAAGAAGCCCAGGCTTCGTGGATCTCCTGGGCGTGGGCGGTCAATGGCTGTGCCTCCGTTACCGGCGCTGTGCTAGCCAGCCTGCTGGCAATCCACCTGGGCCTGACCTTCGTGCTGGGCATGGGCCTTGCAGCCTACCTGCTTGCCGGTCTGCTGCTTTCCCGGACAGAGCACTGGCAGTAATGCGGCATGTACGCTAACGTCCATGAAGGGTTAGCCAATACTTAGACAGAGAAACACTGACCAGGGCTGAAAAATCGTCTCACCGCAGAGAAACCTATTTCGAAACGACTCTGCGGTGAATGGTTATATCTTTTTCGCCCCCTTACAGCCGGGGCTCGATATTGATGATCAATGTTTTCCGCATCACCGGTGAGCCAGCCCCTGTCATAGGACGGACAGAATGCCAGGAATTGAACGTCTTGATGAAGATGACGGCCTGATTGGGGGTGAATTCGAAGGTATCCAGCACCTCCATATCCTCGAAGGCTGCCTGTCTGTTCATCAAATTGAAATTGTAGCGGATATCCTTGTGCCGATTGACGTCGGTACCCCCTCCAAAACTCGGATCCCATTCTCCCTCCTGCGCCATGGAAACCACCATGGTGACAATCTTTTTGGGACTGTCGGTATGGGGCAGGATGTGCCCGCCATCTGCTGGCATCATCTGGAACTCGAACCGGGCAGTCAGACGGGGTCTTTTAGGAATGAACTTTCCCTGAAGAATGTTTTTCACCCTTTTCTTTAGCCATTTCCCATAGGAAGGATAGTTGGTGTACCCCAAGTCGAGATGATGCTCATCGAGCACATTCATCACTTCTCTCACAAACGCATCACTCTTGATCCAGGCATGGAACTCCTTCCACAGTGGAACGGATTTGACGAAGTCATGGTAATGCCGGCTGTTGAATTTCTGTGACAGCGCATACTTGTTCCCAAGCTCCGGCATGAATTTGAACAGTTCAGAATCCGGCCAGGCATCAAGAAACTGTTGATATAGATCGTCGCCCATCAGGGGCTTGGCCAGACCGATAGGGAAAGGATCGTAGCGGAATCGAAGGTGCTCGTAGTCGAAATACATAAGATTGTGATTAATTCGTCAGCTTCTGCAATGTATGGATATCAGCAATTAATGATAACGCCAACCCAAGGGACAAAACTTATTTTTCCCTGAAAAAGGTGCAGCTCATTGAATATGAATGATAAAAAACACTATACCATAGGAAATGAATGGATATTGTCGCTTGCCCCTGCCCGTCACTCGGCGCTACACTCGACCATACCCTAAAACAGATACAGGCAAGCGCCATGGGCTTCATTCTCGCTCTGATCGCCGCTTTGCTGCTCCTTGCCCTGATGGGGGCAGGGCTCAGGCTGTCGACCCTGATACTGACAGCCCTATTCATCGGCGCAACCTTGTTTGGACTTGCATCGCCAGCCACTGTTTTCGTGGCAGGTCTGATCTTTCTCCCTGCCCTGTTGATTTTCAATCTGCCACCACTACGCCGTCGTCTTTTCAGCGCTCCCGTGATGACCCTGTTTCACGGCATGCTGCCAGAACTTTCTCGCACCGAACGTGAAGCCCTGGAGGCAGGAGACGTATGGTGGGAGGCAGAGCTCATGGGTGGAACCCCACACTGGAGCAAACTGCTGGATTTCCCGCTTAAGCCCTTGACCCAGGGAGAAAAAGACTTCCTTGACGGTCCAGTCGAGGAACTGTGCTCAATGCTGAATGACTGGCAGATCACTCACGAGAATAAGGATCTGCCAGCGGAACTCTGGGACTTCATCCGCAAGCACCGGTTCTTCGGCCTGGTGCTGCCTCCCCAATATGGCGGCCTTGGATTTTCCGCCCACGCTCATTCGGAGATCGTCATGAAGATCGCCAGCCGCAGCGTGACCGCCGCAGTCACGGTGATGGTCCCCAATTCCCTCGGGCCAGGCGAACTGATCTGCAAATACGGCACAGAGCAACAGAAAAATCATTTCCTGCCCCGCCTGGCTGCGGGCGAAGAAATCCCCTGCTTCGCCCTCACCGGTCCGCAGGCTGGTTCGGATGCCGGCGCCATGACCGATACCGGCATCGTTTGCCGGCAAGACCTGGGAGACGAGAAAAATATATTGGGCATCCGTCTCAACTGGGACAAGCGCTATATCACCCTGGCACCGGTGGCGACGATCCTGGGACTGGCCTTCAAACTTTACGACCCCGAACATCTGCTGGGAGACCAGGAGGAACTCGGCATCACCCTGGCACTGATTCCCACCGATACCCCGGGTGTGGAAATTGGTGACCGCCATGATCCGATGGACGTTCCTTTCCAGAATGGCCCCACGCGGGGCCATGACGTGTTCATTCCCATCGAGCAGGTCATAGGTGGCCGCGATGGTATCGGTCAGGGCTGGCGGATGTTGATGGAATGTCTGGCAGAAGGGCGCGGCGTATCGCTGCCGGCTTTGTCTGCCGCAGCCACCAAGCTGGTCAGCCGCACCACCGGTGCCTATGCCCGCATCCGCCACCAGTTCCACGTTCCCATCGGGGCATTCGAAGGTGTCGCTCAGACCTTGGGCAGAATCGGCGGACTGACCTATCTGATCGATTCCGCCCGACTGCTGACACTGGGAGCCATCGACCAGGGCATCCATCCCACCGTGGCCTCGGCCATCATCAAATATCACCTGACCGAATCCATGCGCCAGGCCGTCAACGACGCCATGGACGTGCACGGCGGCAAGGCCATCATGCAGGGGCCGCGCAACTATCTGGGCACCATCTATCAAGCCATTCCCATCAGCATCACCGTGGAGGGAGCCAACATTCTCACCCGTAACATGATCATCTATGGCCAGGGAGCCGTCCGCTGCCACCCATACCTGCTGACCGAGATGCACGCAGCCGGTTCAGGAGATCTGGAGACTTTCGATCAGGCCTTGATGGGGCACCTGGGGTTGAGTCTGCACAACGGCGTACGCGCGGTCGCTCTGAGTGTGGCCCACGGGCGGTTTGCCCGGGTGCCTGAGGGGCCCTATCGACGTACCCTGCAGCATCTGACCCGCTTCTCCGCCGTGTTGGCTTTTCTCAGTGACATCACCATGGGAGTCCTGGGTGGTGAACTGAAAAGGCGCGAGCGTGTCTCCGCCAGACTAGGTGACATCCTGAGCCACCTCTACCTGGCTTCGGCATTGATCCGCCAGCATAGTGAATCTGATGATAAAGATGGGGAAACACCTTTTCTGGAATGGGGGTTGGCCTGGTGTCTGCAGCAGACGGAACAGGCGATCTCCGATCTGGTCGACAACTATCCTCTTCCCTGGCTGGGGATGATCCTGAAACGGCTGGTACTACCCTGGGGCCGTCGTTTTTCCACTCACTCCGATGATCTTGATCTTGCCATCGCAGATCTGCTTCAAACGCCGGGGCCGGCCCGCGACAGCCTGAGCTCGGGAATCTTCCTTCCCAAAGATCCGAAAGAACCGCAGGCCCTTCTGGAACAGGCTCTGGAAGCCGTCCTTGAAGCCGACCCCATCAGGAAACGCCTGCGAAAGGCGGTTCGGGATGGCAGGCTCTCTTCCGGCAAGGGAATGCTGGAGCAGGCATTGCAACATAATCTCGTCACGACAGCGGAAGCGGAGTCCCTGCGCCGGGCCGAATCGCTCACCCTCGAAGTCATCGCGGTGGATGCCTTCCCATCCCAGCAATTTGAATCCAGGCAGGAGGCTTGACGATGAATCCGAAAGATTTACCCATGCAGGGCCGGCCGGTGTTTGTGGTCGATGGCAGTCGTACCCCCTGCCTCAAGGCCCGCGGTGTCCCCGGTCCGTTCACCGCTTCCGACTTGGCGTTGCGTGCCGCTCAGCCTCTGCTGGCACGGCAACCCTTCGAGCCCGAAGTGTTCGATCAGATCATCCTCGGCTGCGCCATTCCAGGACCCGACGAAGCCAACATCGCCCGGGTGGTGGCGCTGCGCGCAGGCTGTGGACGAAAGGTGCCGGCCTGGACGGTACAACGCAACTGTGGATCGGGAATGCAGGCCATCGATTCTGCCGCCCGTGACATCGCCGTCGGCAGATCCAATCTGGTGCTGGCAGGTGGCACCGAGTCCATGAGCCACGCACCGGTGTTATTCAACCTTGCCATGGTGACCTGGCTGGGAAAATGGCAAAGAGCCCGTTCACTCCCGGCCCGGCTGCGGTATCTGATGCAGTTTCGCCCCACTTACCTTGCGCCGGTGATCGGTCTGCTGCGCGGTCTGACCGACCCCACGGTGGGCCTGATCATGGGAAAGACCGCCGAAATCCTTGCCTGGCGATTTGGTATCTCACGGGAAGAGATGGATGCCTTCGCCCAACGGAGTCACCACCGACTGACCGCAGCCCAGACCGAAGGGAGGCTCACCAGCGAGATCGAGGTTCTGTTCGATGGCCAAGGCAAATTTTACGATCACGATGACGGAGTACGTCCTGACATCACCCTGGAAAAACTGGCTGCCCTGAAACCAGTGTTCGACCGGGACTTCGGACTGGTGACCGCTGGCAACAGCTCTCAGGTCACCGATGGAGCCGCCTGGTTGATCCTTGCAAGCGAAGAAGCCGTGAGGCGTTATGATTTGAGCGTCATGGGTCAGGTCGTGGACTGCACCTGGTCTGGCCTGGACCCGGCCCAGATGGGACTGGGGCCGGTATATGCCAGTGCCAGCCTGCTGCAAAGACAGCAACTCGGCATAGACCAGATCGACTACTGGGAGATCAACGAAGCCTTTGCCGCTCAGGTTCTGGCGTGCCTGAAGGCCATGGCCGATGACAGTTTCTGCCGGAAGGAGCTGGGTCTGGATCGGGCCCTGGGGGAAATCGACCACGAGCGTCTCAACGTGGACGGGGGCGCCGTCGCCGTGGGGCACCCGGTGGGTATGAGCGGTGCCCGTATCGTGCTTCACCTGCTGCGAGTGCTCCAGGAGAAAGGCGGCAAAACGGGGATCGCAACCCTTTGCATCGGCGGCGGCCAGGGCGGCGCAATGCTGCTGAAACGGGCATGAGGAGGCAGTTGGAATGACCACATTCAAACACTGGCGACTGGAAACCGACGAGGTGGGATTTGCCTGGCTGCATTTCGATCATGCCGGCTCATCCACCAATGTCTTGTCCTCCGAGGCGCTGTCGGAGCTGGGGGATCTTGTTGAACAGTTCCATCAGCAACCACCCCGCGGCTTGGTGATTCTTTCCGCCAAACCCAATGGTTTCATCGCCGGAGCCGATATCAGAGAGTTCACCCGGATCGACAGCCGCGAACAGGCCCTGGAGCTGATTCAGACCGCCCATCGGCATTTCCATCGTCTGGAACAGCTTCCCTGCCCCACCGTGGCCAGAATCCATGGTTTCTGCCTGGGGGGAGGACTTGAGCTGGCCCTGGCGTGCCGCTACCGGGTGGCGCTGGAGGAACCCAGCACCCGCCTGGGCCTGCCCGAGATCCTGCTGGGCATCCATCCGGGATTCGGAGGCAGCGTGCGGTTGATCCGGCAGATTGGCGTTCCCAAGGCCTTCGAAATGATGCTGAGCGGCAGGACCATCGATCCCCGGGCGGCAAGACGCCTGGGACTGGTGGACCATGCGGTGCCGGAACGGCACCTGGAGCGCGCCTGCCGGTACCTGTTGCAGCAACGACCCCTGCCCCAACGACCTGCTTGGTGGTTGAGACTCACCGATACCGCGCCCGTTCGCCCGCTTGTTGCCAAACTGCTGCGGCGCCAGGTGATCAAAAGGGCTTCGCCCAAACATTACCCCGCCCCTTACGCTCTGATCGACCTGTGGCAACGTCATGGCGCAGGATCCGATGCCATGTTCGAGGCCGAGGCCGAATCGGTGGCCGATCTCATTCTGACCGAGACTTCGCGCAATTTGGTCCGGGTGTTCTTTCTGCGTGAACGGCTCAAGAACTTTGGCCGCCAAGGCAAAACCCAGTTCAGGCAGGCACAGATCATCGGCGCCGGAGTCATGGGAGGCGACATCGCCGCCTGGTGCGATGTCCAGGGACTCACAGTGGGCATCCAGGACCGGGCTCCCGAATATATCGCCCCTGCGGTACAGCGCGCCTGGAAACTGTTTAGCCGCAAGTTCAAGCGTCCCCATGAACTGACCGCAGCCAAAGATCGCTTCATTCCCGATCCCAAAGGGATACAGCTTGGACAGGCCGACGTCGTGATCGAGGCAATCATCGAAAGCCTGGAGGCCAAGCAGAAGCTGTTCAGGGATCTGGAACCAAAACTCAGACCGGGTGCATTATTGGCAACCAACACTTCCAGCATCCCGCTGGAGGAACTGGCTGAGGCGTTGCAGCAACCCGAAAGGCTGGTGGGACTGCATTTCTTCAACCCGGTGGCCAAGATGCAGTTGGTGGAAGTGGTGCGCGGCACCCAGACCGGTGAGGAATACGCAGCGAAGGCAGCCGCTTTTGCCCATCATATCGACAAACTGCCATTGCCGGTCAAGAGTGCCCCCGGTTTTCTGGTCAACCGGGTGCTGATGCCCTATCTGATGGAAGCGGTGCTCATGCTGGAGGAAGGGGTGCCGGCAGAGGCCATCGACCATGCTGCCACCGACTTCGGCATGCCCATGGGACCCATCCTGCTAGCCGATACCGTGGGACTGGATATCTGTCTGGCGGTCGCCGACATTCTCACCCGGCAACTGGGCGGTGAGGTACCCGCCCTGCTGCGGGAGAAAGTTACCGCGAAGCAGCTTGGGCACAAGACCGGGGAAGGCTTCTATCAATATAAACGGGGCAAGCCCGTGACCCGCAATGAAACCCAGAGCCCTTTACC
>JALVSV010000158.1 GCA_027024125.1 Methylothermaceae bacterium
GTTAGAAGGTAAAAGAACCCTGCTGTGACCGACATCTATACGGAAATTGCCGCCATCCTGGTTCTTGCCGCAATCACTGGAACCTTGGGGGCGGTGTTGCGTCAGCCTTTGATCATCTCCTATATCATCGTTGGAGTGATGGTGGGTCCGGCAGTTCTGGGCTGGATACAGGCCCGCGATCAAGTGGATCTTCTGGCTCAGTTGGGAATCACCTTGCTGCTCTTCGTCGTCGGACTCAGGCTAGACATCCATATCATCCGCAGCGTCGGCCCGGTAGCGCTTGCCACCGGTCTAGGGCAAATCTTTTTCACCTCCCTGTTGGGTTATTTCATCGCCCTGTCCCTGGACATGCCCCCGCTGGCGGCACTCTATGTCGCCGTCACCCTGACCTTTTCAAGTACCATCATCATCGTCAAGTTGTTGTCAGACAAACGAGAGGTGGATGCATTGCACGGGCGCATCGCCTTGGGTTTCCTCATCGTCCAAGACATCGTCGTAGTCCTGGTGATGATTGGCCTGAGTGCACTTAGCGAGTCGGGCACCTCTTTGGGATTGGGCCATGAAGCGGTCGCAGTCCTGGCCAGGGGGGGGCTGTTCATCGCTGCTGTCGTTATCCTGACTAAATTTATGTTGCCCCGGTGGATGCACCTTATGGCCAGATCCCAGGAATCTTTGCTGCTGTTCGCCATCGCCTGGGCAGTTGCGCTGAGCGCCATAGGGATCCATCTGGGTTTCAGCAAAGAGGTAGGAGCCTTTCTCGCGGGCGTCGCCCTGGCATCCACGCCTTACCGGGAAGCCATAGGAGCCCGGCTGGTGGGACTGCGTGACTTTTTACTGTTGTTTTTCTTTATCGACCTGGGCGCCAGGCTGGAATGGTCAGACACAGGAGTCCAACTGCTGTCGGTAGGTATCCTGTCACTGTTCGTTTTGGTAGGCAACCCTTTGATCGTCATGACCATCATGGGCGCCATGGGATATCGTAAACGCACTGCCTTCCTGGCAGGGCTCACCGTGGCCCAAATCAGTGAATTCTCTCTGATTCTTGCTGCTCTGGGTGTCAAGCTAGGGCATATTGAAGCCGACACTATGGGGCTGATCACTATGGTAGGCCTGGTAACGATCTGTGTCTCCACTTATTTGATTCTGAATTCCCATCAACTTTTCGAACGACTTGCCCCGTGGCTGGACATTTTCGAGCGTAGACCACCCCGAGGACGAAGGCTGGACGCACAGCCCCCCCAGCCCATGGATGTGGATGCCGTTGTGTTTGGGTTGGGACGTTACGGGGCACGAATTGTCAAAGGGCTGCACGCCCGAAGCTGGCGGGTACTTGGGATGGATTTCGATCCTGACCTGGTTTCCAAGAGAAACAAAGAGGGAGAGGCCGTGTGCTTTGGTGACGCCGAAGACCCCGAGATACTTTCTCTTTTACCCCTGAAAAAAGTATGTTGGATCATCAGCACTATTCGCGACCTGAATGTCAACAAAACGCTGCTTCAAAACCTAAATCATCTGGGTTTCCGAGGACATGTGGCGATGGCGGTAAATCATGCCGTGGAGGCCGCCTTACTGGAATCATTGGGCGTGAGCCTGGTACTTTTACCTTACCAGGACGCCGCAGACCGGGCCGTCGATCTGGTCACAGGTCATGAACAGCGATTGCTGAACCTGGGCGAAGACCAGGGTAGATCCTCGTCCAAACCCTGGCACGCTTTGGCGGTGGAACAAGTCTTACAGGACTTCCAGGTGGATCCCAGCCAGGGGTTGACCGAGCAGGAAGTGGAATCACGCCGTCAGCAATACGGCCCCAATCGGCTGTTGGAAAAACCACCCGTACCCATCTGGCACCTTCTGCTTCGACAATTCAAGAGTCTGCTGATCCTGATTCTAATCGGTGCCGCAGGCCTTTCCTGGATGATTGGTGAC
>JALVSV010000159.1 GCA_027024125.1 Methylothermaceae bacterium
GGTCAAAGTACTCCGTCCCCGTTTCATGATCGGAAAAGATCGTGCTTTACCATTCATCAAACCCCAAGGAGATATCACATGAATACCTTTCTTGCGCTTTTAGCCCTAACCTTGCTCATGGTTACCGATGACGCCGTTGGCACGGAATTGCCCAGTGGCGACGAAATCGCCCGCCGTATCAACGAACGGGACGAAGGCATTGCCGTCTCCCGCACGGTAACGATGGAAATGACGGAAGCCAGCGGCAAGACCCGGATCCGCGAAACCCAGGGGTTCAGGAAATATTATGGCGAGGAAAAACGGACCGTAATTTTTTATTTGAGCCCCAGGAGCATCCGAGACACCGCCTTTCTTACCTACGATTACGCCGATCCTGAACGGGACGACGATCAATGGTTGTACCTGCCAGCCTTGCGCAAAGTCCGCCGCATTTCGGCATCTGACCGGGGAGATTACTTTTTGGGTACCGACTTCACCTATGAGGATATCAAGCTGGAGACCCGGGTTTCACTCAAGGATTACCAGCGCAAAACCGTGGGAGAAGATCAAGTCGACGGTGCCCACTGCCTGCGCTTGGAGAGCCTGCCTGTTTCCCGGGAGATTGCCGAGGAACTGGGTTATAGCAAGGTGTTGCAATGCGTCGACGACCAAATCTGGATGGTGCGGCGGGCAAAAATGTGGGATCTCAAGAATCAGCCATTGAAAACCATCCACTTTCGCGATATTCGTCAGGTTCAGGGAATCTGGACACCGCATTTGATCGAGGTGGTCAACCACAAGACCGGACACCAGACTCATTTCCGTTTTGCCAACGTGGACTATCAAACGGGGGTAGAGGACCAGATTTTTACCCAAAACACCCTAAAACGCGGTTGGCGCCGCTGATTGGCGAGTGGCTGCGTGAAATACAACGTCGTCATGCTAGCGGGAATGCTTTGGCCATTGGCAACGACGGCCGTTGACATGGCGGCTTCGCTAACGGCAACTGGACAGTGGGCGCAAGGAATCGGCACAGGCGAGACCCAGGCCCTGAACGGGAGCTTACGGCCGGAACTCGACTTATTCTTCTTGGATGACTGGCGTTTCACTGCGTCCGTGCTTTTGGGCTCGGAAGCCAGGGACGGCATGCAGCCTGGTGACATCGGGCGTGGTGCTTACAGCCCTTATAGCAAGCCTGCCTTGCTCCATGAGACGACAGAACTGGCGCTGCGTCAATTTTTTTTCCAGGGTCAAATCGGCGATACCCACCTCACCATCGGCAAACAACAGGTAGTCTGGGGTAAGGCAGACGGACTCAAAGTGCTCGATGTCGTCGATCCCCAGTCATTTCGGGAGTTCATCCTGGAGGATTTTGACGACTCGCGGATCCCTTTGTGGACAGTGAATATTGAAAGGCAAATCGGTGACTGGACATGGCAATTGCTTTGGATTCCCGACCCCACCTTTCATGCGATTCCCAAACCAAGCGCCACTTATGCCTTTACTTCTCCCGAGCTGGTTCCCACCGCTCCACCCGGCGTCACCGTGAAGCTGAACGATCCCAAACGCCCAAGCCGGCCTCTGAAGGATTCCGATGCCGGCCTACGGGTGACAACCTTTTGGCAGGGCTGGGACCTCACCTTGAACTATCTCTATCAGTACGACAATCTGCCCGTGCTTCGCCAGAGCATTGCCTGGGTGGAAGGCAAGCCAGTGGTGACGATCACGCCGGAATACGAACGCACCCATGTCCTGGGGACTACCTTCAGCACCGCCATGGACGACTGGGTGATCCGCGGAGAAATGGGCTACTTCAGCCGTAAGTTTTTTATCGGCAGAGATACTGCGCGTCACCGCGGGGTGGTGAAAAGCCCGCTTTTGCACTACGTGCTAGGGCTGGACTGGAATGGGCCGGCCGATATTTTCTTCAGTGGCCAGT
>JALVSV010000160.1 GCA_027024125.1 Methylothermaceae bacterium
TTATGGAGCATTTGACATCCTCATCACAATGGCACGCAAGCAAAGACAACACTCGTTCAACTACCCAAAGATCGATACGAAGCATCAAATGGTAACGTTCCGCAGCCGGTAAAAAGGCACCTGGCATGAGCAGTCTTTCACCGGGAGGCTGTAAACGCAACAGTGTTTCATAATGCCTCTCACGGACAGACGAATGAGCTTTCAAGGGAACGATTGCCTGTGCGTAGAGGCGGAAGTAGCCTTCTTCCAGGGCTTTTTCCAGACGGCTGACCCAATTCATTTCCCGGCGTTGCTGGCTTAGGTCCAGGTCGTCGGCCCGGTAGACCTGGATACGGTTGCGTCCCTGCTCCTTGGCCATGAAACAGGCAGCATCTGCCTGACTGAGAGCAATGTCTCCATTTGCCATGTTTTCATCCAGGGCCACTACGCCGAAACTGGCGCTGCAATGAAACGGACGGCCCTCCCAGACGAACACCCATAAATTCAGCTGCTCACGCAGAACCTGCAATCTCTCCAAAGCCTGATCCAAGTCACAGTTACGCAATATGAGTGCGAATTCGTCACCACCCAACCGAGCCAGAATATCCTCTGGATGGATCATCTTTTGCAGCAATGCGGCCAGTTGTCCGAGCAGTTCATCCCCTGCAGAGTGACTGCAAGTATCGTTGATGACTTTGAATTGATCCAGGTCGATGTAACAAAGAACACTGTGATGTCCTCGCTCCAGCTCCTGCAAAGCCGAAGACAGATGCTGCTGAAATTCATATCGGTTGAACAAACCGGTCAAGGCGTCGTGACGGGCCTGGTAGCGCAATTTCTGGTTCGCCTGCTGCCTTGCCAGGACCACTCCGATCAAAGTGGCCACTTTTTCCATGAACAAGCGATTGCGGGGAGTCAAACGCTGTCCAGGTTTCATTTGCACAGCCATCCAGCCGTGACTGTCCTGCCCGTTACAGATACACAATTCAATCAAATGTCCGGCCGGGTCCTCCCTTATCCTGCTCGATCCTGAGTATGAGCAGATTTCCCGTGGGGCACCTTCGGGTTTGAGAGGACAGTCAGACAATTCCGAAACCACCCCCCTCTCATGCCCCTGGCGGGCGAGCAACCGATAGGAGTGCTGAACTGGATCGTACGACCAGACTGCAGCGTTGGGTTGTAACTGCAAGCCTGGGAAATGGATCAAACGGTGTAACACTTGATCGAGAAATCGGGGCGAATCATCAAGTGCCGATTGCAGGATCTCATGGAGCAGAGCTTCTTCACCCGATTTGCGATGCAACTCTGCCAACAGTCTTTCAAGGAACACCACCGACAACAACGCCAGGATACTGACCGCCAATCCCGGCAATTCTTCCCAACCATCCCAGATGAAACCACGCCAGTCCTGGGTATTCTCCACCAGGGTCCATGACTGACGTACCCCCATCAACAGCAGCATCAACGCCAGGAAACCAATCCGCCAATCATTCAGTCGCCGCCAGACCCACAATGCCAAAAGCAGGGCCAACGCCCGAATGGCAATGGACAAACACAGAATCAGGCTCATGCTGACTCCACTAGTAGAAATCAGTGCCCTTCAGGGCGCTCTTTCAATATCTTGCCACTTTGTGCTTCTACGCGAATGTGTCGGACCCGACCATCGGGCGTCAGCACCCGGATGACATGAACATCACGATCCTCTTTCTTGACGGTCTTGCCACCCAAAACCCGACCCTCGATTTTCTTTTGCACCAGCTTGGCGGCAGCCTCGAGATTCATAGGAGAAGCGGCCACAGCAATCTCAACCAGCAACATTAAAACTGCGAGGCTTGTCGTTCGAGTCACTGCAAGCTCCCCATTCCACTTGCCAACACCCAGCCCAGACCTTCTCCCACGCTGGTTCCAAACTTCCTTGCCAGTCTTTTCCAGACCTCCTCCTTGGGAGTGAAATCGATGATATCATCCGCCCCAATCACGTTCCTGGCTACCGAACGAATATCCCCAATACCATCGGCGAGCCCCAGTTCTATGCTTTGACTGCCGGTCCACACCAGCCCTGAAAACAAATTTGGATCATCCTTAAGGCGATCCCCTCTTCCTTGTTTGATCGCAGCAATGAACTGTTGATGAACCTCGTTCAACAACCCCTGAATATGCGCTTTTTCCTCTGGCTTGACAGGAGAAAAGGGATCCATGATCGCTTTATGCTTTCCTGCCGTCAGCAGACGCCTTTCCACACCAAGTTTGTGAATTGCATCGACAAAGCCAAAAGAGCTCATGATGACACCGATAGAACCGACGATGCTTGCAGGACTCACATAGATCTTGTCGGCAGCGGCAGCGATGTAATAACAACCGGAAGCGCACATATCCCCAATCACTGCCACGATGGGCAAATCTGGCTTGTCCTGCTTGATCCTGCGTATGGCCTCGAAGACCGAGGCGGCCTGAACAGGGCTGCCTCCAGGAGAATTCATCTGCAGCACGATTCCCTGGGTATGTTCGTTTTCCACAGCCTGCTGAAGCCCCTTGATGAGCACCTCGGCACTGGCAGGAGAATCCTGCATGATCATTCCCTTGACTCCGACCAAGGCTGTGAACTTGCCCTGTTCCATCGGATTGACCTCGGGCCAGGTTTTGAAAAGGCTCGCTGTCACCACGACCAGATAGACAAAGAACAGCGTCCGGAAGAACACATTCCACCGCCGGCCGCGCCGGCGCTCGGCCAGGGTCTCCATAGCCAGTTTCTCGAGCACTTCCCGTTCCCATGGTTCCTGCGGACTACCGCCAGATTCCTGTGTCATTCTTTTCCCCTGGAAAATTTGCTAACGATCATGAAACTTCTTTTCACCCCGATACATGAAAGATCCAAGCAGGGATCAGGAGAGTGGTTTGAGGGCGTACGCGGCCTGGACGGCCGCGTCCGAACCTCCAGGGGCGAGCTGGACCGAAAGTCCGGTGGACTTTCGTAGCCACGCGAGCGCCCGGACAGGGAAGTCCGGGCCGGGCTTTCCTGCGTGGCAGGAGTGCACAGCAGGAAAGGATTCACGGCGTCCCGAAAAACCACTCCCCTGATCCCCGCCCACCATGTATCTTTCACAGTAAAGATAGTAACCATTCAAAGATGAATAAGAGCATAACAAGCTCATGGACGATAACGGATGCGATAGATCACCCCCCGCAGATCGTCTGAAACCAGCAAAGACCCATCGGGCATCTGCAAGATATCCACGGGACGTCCCATGACCTTGTCGCCAGGCTGCAACCAACCTTCGGCAAACGGATGTTCTGCTACCGGCTTTCCATCCTTGAATTCTATCCAGACCACCTTGTATCCGGCAGGTTCGGAACGATTCCAAGAACCATGCTGGGCCACGAACAATTGCCCCCGGTAGGGAGTGGGAAACTGGTCTCCCGTATAGAAACGCAATCCCAAAGGAGCCACGTGAGCGCCAAATTGCCAGGCAGGCGGTGTATATTGTTCGCAATCCGCATACTGGCCAAATTTTGGATCAGGGATGGCCTCTCCATGACAGTAAGGATAGCCGAAGTGGAGTCCTGCTTTGGCGGCATGGTTCAATTCATCCGGAGGCACGTCGTCACCCAGCCAATCCCTGCCGTTGTCGGTGAACCATAGAGTGCCGGTACCCGGCTGCCAGTCGAAGCCAACGCTGTTGCGTACCCCGTGGGCAAAAATCTCAAACCCACTGCCGTCGGTATTCAGTCGCACCAGGGTGGCGTAGATTTCCTTCTCCGGCTTGCAGATATTGCAGGGAGCCCCTATCGCCGTATAAAGTTTGCCATCGGGACTGATGCGCAAATATTTCCAGCCATGCCAGAGATCCGTAGGGAAGGCATCGAAAACGACCTCGGGTTTGGGTGGATCTGTCAAGTGGGAGCCGATATTGCGAAAACGCAGGATTCTCGAGACCTCGGCCACATAGAGGTCTCCCTCGTGGAAGGCCACTCCATTGGGCATGGTCAACCCCTGGGCCAGGACATGTTTCTCTTCCGCCTTGCCGTCACCATCCCTGTCACGCAGCGCGTAAATCTTACCTGCGGTCCGTGTCCCCACATAGACGGTCCCGTCTTCGCCCAAAGCCAACGAACGGGCATTGCGCACCTCTCTGGCAAAGATCTCGATCACGAAACCGGGCGGCAATTGTATCAGCGTGGACACCGGATCGACCACGGCCCATGCCAGCCCTATCCAACCCCAACCCAACAACAGCCAATGCAACCTATTCAACATCTTTCCCCCCTCCTGCTTTAACTTTCTCTTTCACGATGTCCGAAATCTGTCAATATAGCGCGCATCAGGACCAGGGCTCCGTCATCTATTCATGCCGGGGCGGGTGGTCTGCTTCCAAAAACGCCGTGAATACTTTCTTGCTGTGCAGTCCTGCTGCGCAAGAAAGCCCTGCCCAAACTTCCCTGTTTGGGCGCTCGCCTGTCTACGAAAGTTCACTGGACTTTCGGTCCTGGCTCGCCCCTGTAGGCTCCACGCCGGCTTCCCTGCCGGCGAGGCTTTCGAATCAGACCACCCGCCCCTTCAATCAGTCCTTTACGGGGTTAGATGACGTGGTCCTGTCGCGCCCAGACCTCATGACGCAGAAGCCGAAAATTCCAGGTAAAATGGTAGGTCTTGAAAAAACCTGCTCCTTACCCCATTAACTAATGGACAACATTCCTGGAGGATCGATCAATCATGCTGAGAATATTACTGTTTCTAGCCACCAATGTCGCCATTATGGCGATGATCAGTATCGTCTTTCAATGGTTGGGACTGGGCACTTATCTGGACCAACAGGGGGTACACCTCAATCTCAACGCCTTGCTCATGTTCTCGGCTTTGATCGGCATGTCCGGTTCGGTCATTTCTCTGGTGATTTCCAAATGGATGGCCAAATCATCGATGGGTGTCGTCATCATCGATCACCCCCAGAACCGGACCGAGGCCTGGCTGGTCTCCACCGTAGAGCGTCTGGCTCGTCAGGCAGGCATCGGAATGCCGGAAGTGGGCATCTTCCCTCAGCCATCCCCCAACGCATTCGCCACCGGAATGAACAAAAACGCAGCCCTGGTGGCTGTCAGCACCGGCCTGCTGGAAACCATGAACGCCGATGAAATCGAGGCAGTGCTCGGCCACGAGATCACTCACGTGGCCAACGGTGACATGGTGACCATGGCCCTGGTACAAGGGGTCGTGAACACCTTCGTCTATTTTTTCGCCACCATCATCGGCCATATCGTCGACCGTGCCCTGTTTTCTTCCCGTGATGGCGAAGGGGGATATTATGGATATGGCCCTGGATATTACATCACTCAGTTGGTCGCCCAGATCGTTCTTGGGATCCTGGCGAGCATGATCGTCATGTGGTTCTCGCGCTGGCGGGAGTTTCGCGCAGATGCTGGCGGTGCCAGACTGGCTGGTCGTTACAAGATGATCGCAGCACTGGAGGCATTGCGCCGGGCTGCCGAACCCGAGGACCTACCCGGGGAATTCGCAGCCTTCGGTATCAATGGCGCCATTGGCAGGGGTCTGGCACGGCTGTTCATGAGCCATCCGCCCATTGAGGAACGTATCGAAGCCCTGAAAAGGTTGCAGGGCTGAATTGATGGTGGCCATTTACGTCCGCCTTTCCCAGGACCACGTCATTAAACACGTAACGGATTGAATGAAGGGGCAGGTAGTCTGCTTCGAAAGCCTCGCCGGCAGGGACGCCGGCGTGGGGCCTACAGGGGCGAGCCCGGACCGAAAGTCCAGTGAACTTTCGCAGACGGGCGAGCGCCCAAACAGGGAAGTTTGGGCAGGACTTTCTTGCACAGCAGGACTGCACAGCAAGAAAGTATTTACGGCGTTTTTCGAAGCAGATCACCTGCCCCGGGACCGAATAGATGACAGAGCCCTGCCGCCTTTCCCGTGAGGCTTGCCCCACCAGCGGAAACCGATTCATAATGTCTCCAGAACTTTTTGGAGGCAGACATGTTTCGTATTCGGACGCCCGCCCTTAACGTCTTCCTCAGCATCTTGGGCCTGACGCTCAACAGCCATTCTGTTCGAAGCGCCTCTTGCGGTGACCTCCAACTCCTGGCC
>JALVSV010000161.1 GCA_027024125.1 Methylothermaceae bacterium
CTTCCTGGGTCAGTGGGTGCAGGAATACAGGAAAGTCTTTGCCCACGGGCTTGAAACCCCGGGCCAGCATGTCTGCTTCTGTACCGCCGATCACCACCCAGTCACGATCCCGGTGATCCCGGCCCAACAGTCGGTCGCGCACACTGCCACCGACAAGGTAGGCCTGCAATCCCTGTTCAGGGGGATTTGGGGGTGCTTTCCTGATCATGCTCGTTGCCGGAAGAGTCATTCATGCGGGCAATGATGGCCCTGGCGCGAACAGCATCCCGGTCTTCCACCCAGACTTTGAGAAATCCCAGGGCAGGCAGTTCGCCCATGGCGCCCTGGAGATAGTCGCCACCCACTTGGGCAGGAATGCCCTCGCCGATGAGGCGGATTTTCACCAGATGGGCTTCCAGGGAATTGAGGGCGTCGAAGACAGGAGTCAATCAGCCTCCCAGGTCGCGTACTTTCTTGTCCACGTCTTCAGCTTCCTGCTGCAGTTGTTTTTCCAGATTCTTGGCTTTGTCCATGGCCTTTATCTGGTCTTCCCAGGGGTTGAAATGTTTTTCTTTGGTTTTCGCTTCCGCCTGTTCAGCCGGTTTGTCTGAGCAGGCGCTCAGAGCCAGCAGGGCGAGAGCGGCAATCAGAATGAAGTTTCTCATGAGGTTTCTTCCTGCCAGGTCAGGGCCTGGCCATGGGTTCTCCGGCTGTCCCTGCCCATGAGCCACAGGTACAGGGGCATGAGGGCCTCGGGGGGCTTGATCTGATTGATGTCCTCGCCGGGAAAGATATTCTTGCGCATTTGGGTGCGCGTGGGCCCCGGGTCGATGCTGTTGACCCGTACGTTGCTGTTCTCCAGCTCCTCGGCCAGGGTCTGGGTAAGGGCTTCCACGCCGAACTTGCTCACCGCATAGGCGCCCCAGTAGGCCTTGGCCTTGCGTCCCACGGCGTCGGATGTGAAGACTACGGAGGCGTCATCGGCTTCGAGAAGCAGGGGTAGGCATACCTGGGTGATCATGAAGGGAGCATTGATGTTCACCTGCATGACTTTCATCCAGTCCTGGGGATCGTAGTCCTTGATGCGGCTCAGATAGGGATTGATGGCGGCGTCGTGCAAAATGCCATCCAGGCGGCCAAAGGAGCTTTCCAGTTTTTCTGCCAGTTCCTCGTAGTCGCGGGTGGTGGCGCCTTCCAGGTGCATGGGGTAGATAGCCGGTGTAGGGGCGCCCAGTTCTTCGATCTCATCATAGACGCTTTCCAGATTGGGCAGAGTCTTGCTCAACAGCACCACGGTGGCGCCGTGAGTGGCAAAGGCGATGGATGCGGCGCGGCCGATACCGCTGCCAGCGCCGGTGACCAGAATGACGCGGTTTTTGAGTAGATCGGAAGGGGCCTGGTAGTTCTGCATGATCGGGTTCGGATGCTGTTGGATACTGAATGAGATATGTTACCGCAATCAGGGGGAAACTTCCGTATGCGGTAAGGGAGTTACAGAACGACGCCATCCTGGATCATGGAAAGTTCCCCTCTCCCCTCGGGGGAGAGGGCCAGGGTGAGGGGGAACGAGGCTTCTTTACCCCCTCCCCAACCCTCCTCCGCAAGCGGGGGAGGGAGTTGTCGGATATATCTCCACACTGCTCCAGCCGAAAATTAGATGGCGGGGTTTTCGTTTCTCCGGACAGGCTTCAGTCCGACAGGAGCCTGAGCAAGTCCTTCGGGCGTTGCAGCTGAATGTCCGCCTGCCAGTTGCTGGGGCGGTCCTGTTCCTGCAAGTAACCGAACAGTGCGCAGGCCGTGCGCATGCCCGCGGCCCGCCCGGCCTCCATGTCTCTTTCGGCATCGCCTACGTACAGGCAGTGGCTGGGTTCCACTCCCAGTTGTTGCGCTGCGTGCAGCAGGGGGGCGGGATGGGGTTTGCGCTGGGGCAGAGTGT
>JALVSV010000162.1:0-1482 GCA_027024125.1 Methylothermaceae bacterium
CAATTGAAAACGCCTTGCTCTCGGCAATCGCTTTTGCGATACGGCGGGTACCCTCACTGAATTGATCAATCTCGAAAACTCCTACAGGTCCGTTCCATACGATGGTGCCGGCATTCATGATCATTTGTGCATAATGGTTAGCGGTTTCCGGTCCGATATCGAGAATCATTTCCTCGGTGGCCACTTCAGCCACTGGTTTGGTGATGGCCTGGGCGGAATCGGAAAACTCCCTGGCCACGACCACATCCACGGGAATGGGGATATCAGCGCCTCGTGCCTTGGCCTGTTCCATCAGTCTCTTTGCGTCTGGAATCAAATCCGGCTCATATAGCGACTTACCTATAGCGTAACCTTCAGCAGCAATAAAGGTATTGGCGATTCCGCCTCCCACAATCAGTTGGTCCACTTTCTGTGCCAAAGTTTCCAGCACTGTCAGCTTGCTGGAAACTTTCGAGCCACCAACAATGGCTAACAATGGCCGGTCAGGGTTTTCCAAGGCCTTACCCAAAGCCTCCAGTTCCTGAGACAACAGCAAGCCGGCACACGCTTCAGACGCGAACTGGGCGACAGCATAGGTGGAAGCCTGTGCCCTGTGGGCGGTTCCAAAGGCATCCATGACGAAAACATCACATAGAGACGCCATTTTCTTACCCAAATCCGGATCGTTTTTCTTTTCCCCTATGAGAAAACGGACATTCTCGAGCAACACCACTTCCCCTTTGGCCTGACACTCGACCCCCCCGATCCAGTCACGGATGAGCCTTACAGGCTGCCCCAATAGTTCCGCCAGACGCTCGGCAACAGGTGCCAGGGAATATTGCTCGTCGAACTCACCTTCCTTGGGTCGTCCTAAATGGGACATGACCATCACGCAGGCAGCCCCCTGCTCAAGCGCCTGGCGGATCGTAGGCACACTGGCACGAATCCGGGTATCCGAGATCACCCTGCCACTCTGAATCGGCACGTTGAGATCGGCACGGATCAGTACCCGTTTGTTTTGCAAATCCAGATCGGTCATTTTCTTGATGGTCATTTTCCCTCCTTAAGTTAGAATCAACTACTTTCTTGAGATTCCGTAGTTTCCGGGCTTTCTTGCTTCCATTTGATGGAGCAACCCATGCTCGGATATTGCTCCTTGGGCCCATTGCCACAAATGGCAATGCGTTTCATGGCTTCAAACAATTCGCGCGGCGCATCAGGAACGGTCTGTTTGCGGCTTTCATCAAGACGGCCGCGGTACTGTAGCTCCAGATGCGCGTTGTATCCGAAGAAATCCGGGGTGCAAACCGCACCGAACGCTTTGGCAACTTCTTGGGTCTCATCGAATAAATAAGGAAACGGAAAGTTTTTCTCCTCTGCCAATTTTTTCATGTTCTCCAAAGAATCTTCCGGATACTGTTCAGGATCGTTGGAATTGATCGCAACACACCCTATACCGTATTTCTGAAGATCCCTGCAGTCACGAATGATCCGGTCCAATAC
>JALVSV010000162.1:1492-6070 GCA_027024125.1 Methylothermaceae bacterium
CCCTTGCATTCGTCGCGGGTCCAAATCTTGCCATCGACGCCTGGCAAAGAAAAATCTGGGCAGGGTTTGCGGAACTCGCAAACCGGGGTTTCTAAGCTCGCCATTTGGGATTCCTCCTCATTATGTATCTTTATGATCTTGTTTACCGGCAGGTTATGAAATTTCTGCCGAACGCCAAGCATACCAAATCAGGCAACTGACTGTCTTTAGTACCATGGCATTCGCCTGAAACGAACCTCCACATTTTTCCCGACTCTGTCAGGCATTGGCCCGATCAGCATCACGACACCCGCCTCTTCAATGTGCTTCTCACTGCTAAAACATCAGGGCCAGATCCACTTGGGGCACTGAGTTCAGCGGCAAGGCCAACCTTTGGTGAACATGCGGTTCCCACCCTCACTGCAGCAGATCGCCTCCAGGTTTATCGCGCGTCAGGGCGGCCATATGCCTCACCCTCCTGCTTCAGAACGGAGGTTCTTATGCGGATATTCACACAGATCGCGAATCACGCACTGGTCGCATTTGGGACGACGGGCGGTACACACATACCGGCCATGCAGAATCAGCAGATGATGAGCATCCTTTTTGTATTCCACCGGAGTGACCCGGTTCAGTTTGTCTTCCACCTGACGGACGTTTTTCCCTGGCGCCAGACCTGTGCGATTACAGACCCGAAAGATATGGGTATCGACAGCAATGGTCGACTCTCCGAAAGCGGTATTGAGCACCACGTTCGCAGTCTTGCGCCCCACCCCGGGCAAAGCTTCCAGGGCTCCGCGCGTGCTTGGCACTTCTCCGCCATGGCGATCGATCAACTGCCGGCACAAGGCGATGATGTTGCGCGCCTTGGTGTTATAGAGGCCAATGTGCCGGATGTAGCGTTTCAGTCCCTCTTCACCCAACGCCAGCATCGACTGAGGCGTATTGGCCACTTTGAACAACTGTACTGTGGCCTTGTTGACACTTTTATCGGTAGCCTGGGCTGACAGCACCACGGCAACGAGCAGTTCGAACGGTGTCGAATACTTCAATTCGGTGGTCGGATTGGGGATGGCCTCAGCCAGGCGTTCGAAAATCTGACGCCGCTTGAACTGATTCAAGATCCACTCCTCCGCATCAAGGCTTCTTTCCTCGCTTCCAGCTTCTTTCGCTTTTGCTCAACCTCTAGCGCCAAACGCCGCTGCCTTGCACGATAGCGGGATTTCGCCAACTGGCCACGTTGTCGTATCTCGTGTTCAGATTTTGGATACAGCTGAGAGGGTGTCGGCACCATCACTATGCAATCGACCGGGCACGGTTCCAGACAAAGGCGGCATCCGATGCATTCAGCCGCAATGACGGTATGCATCTGATTTCTGGCACCGATAATGGCATCCACCGGACAGACCTGCAAACAGCGGGCACAACCGACACATTGCGACTCATCGATCAACGCAACTTTGGCATAAACTCGACGCCTGATCGGGTTTTGCTCATGAGACATTACTTGCTCACCGGATTCATTACTCGAAGGCTCATTCCTAAAATCCTCTCTTCCCATATGTTTTTTTGAGATCCGTCTCACATCGTTCGTCAAACCACCCTGACTATACTTTGTTAGCAATCGAAACCAGATAAGATCCTTTCAAAACCAACCAAAGGCCGACGCCCATGGCATATACCTTTGCTGACAAACCCAGGATGTGCCCAAGCTTCCAGGAGTTGTGGCAACGCTACCGAAACTTGATGGGCGGACATTATGCCAGTGGTTTATTTCTGGTTGCGGTCATGTTGACTGCCGTATTTCTGCTCATCGGCACTGGCCTGGACAATCAGCGGGGGAACATCGCCCGGGTGAAGCTTGCGGAAAACGTAGTTCGGTTGACCGAAGCTGCCCGGGGCGAAATTCTCACTCTATCACTGACCACGAACCCGGATCTGAACCGCAAAGCCCGTTCGAATCTGCTGGAGACCCTGACCAAGATCGGTGATGCGCACAGCATCCTGGTGTCGGGTGACCGGATTCTGCCTACCAAGGATCTCTGGTATATCACAGCACCGGGTGAATTATCCGATGAATTGGAGCAGATCTATTTCGGCACCACTGCCATGGACGAACAGCTGCAACAGTTTATCAATGGAGCCAGGAGCCTTGCCAGCCGTTCCAATATTCATTTTGATGACGAAAGAGTGTCACAGGTACTCAACCTCATTGATCGCATTCTTCCTGAACTGGAACGAGCGGCAACCTTTGTCGAGAAAGAAAGTGCGGCAGAATTCGATCAGGCGGTCACCACATTCTCCACACTTTACGTGGTGATGTTACTGGGACTGCTGGCTGTCGCACAGATGGTCCTCAAACCATTGGTCAACCGATTGGAAAACACCATTGGGGAGCTTCAACAGGAAAAGGACTTTACTTCCGCGGTACTCAATACCTCACAAGCGCTGATTACGGTGACCGATCAACAGGGCGAAATCCATCTGATCAACGAATATACCCAGGAAGAAAGCGGATGGGCGAAAGAAGAACTGGATGGAACAAACTTCTTCGATCACTTTATTCCAGAAGAAGAGCGGGACACCTTCAAGGACAACCTCTGACAGCTTATGGAGGGCAGGCTGCTGGAAAGTGAACTGGAAACCCACTTCCTGCTTCGTACCGGGGAATCGCTTGCGGTCGTCTGGCACAACACCATTCTACCTGCCCAGGACGATCAACCCCTTTTGCTGATGACCGGTATCAACATCACTGAACGCAAAAAGGCGGAAAATCAATTGCGCCATACCCTTGAAGAACTGGAAAGACTCCACCACCTACAGAGCGAGGAAATCCGAATAGCCGCCAGCCTGCAGCAAGCCATGCTGCCGTCACCGGAAATCACGCTTCCAGGCATTGTGGGACATGCGATCATGCAAACGTCCAGCACCGTTGGCGGAGATTACTACGACTACTATGCTGTCAATGGGCGTTATAGCGTGATTCTTTTGGGTGATGTCACAGGTCACGGGGTCGGCGCAGGCAGTTTGGTCAGCGCAGTCAAGGCCTCAGTCAGCCAATTACGTGGACAAGGCGCTCATCGCCCCGCTGAAATCCTGGCTGCCATCAACGACATCGTTTCCGAAGTGGGCCATCAGGCCTTGTTCATGACCATGGCCTGCCTGGTTCTGGATGCCAGGGAAGGGAAACTGCAGCTGGCGTGTGCCGGACATGCGTCACCCTATCACCTATCCCCCACGGGGCAGTTGCAAGCGCTCGAATCCTTTGCCCAGCCCCTGGGCCAGAAAAAAAACCATAACTATCTCAATGCCGAAATCGAAACCGAATGGGAACTGGGTGGACGCATCGTGCTGTTCACAGATGGCATAGTCGAGGAAGAATCGCCGACAGGGGAAATGTATGGCTATGAGCGCCTGGAGAGGTTGATCAAGACACCAGATCAGGCGTCTGCGGAGGAGCTGTGCCAACAACTGCTCGAGTCTCTGCTTCATCATACACACAGCCCCCGGTTCGAAGATGACATCACCATGCTGGTACTCGACCATCATGAAAGAGTCTCAGGCACAGACAACAGCAATTCCGAGCATCTCCACCTTCTGCCTCTGTCGCGTTTCCGGCGTGGAGACCATCCGGATCCTGAGATAGACCGGCGTTGGCTGGTTCTCCAGACAGAGGGCCCGTTCAAAGAATTTTTGCCCATCATCGCCCAAGACGATATCCGACGGGTGCTACCAACCGATCATGGCCTGTACCGCGAGATTCCCATAGACTCCTTTCTCACCCAGCACGTTGACAGTGGCGACGAGCTGACGCAACTGATGGGTTCATCACACTGGCGCCAGAGTTATCTGCTCACCCATACCGACGATAAGGCGTTCATTCTCGAAGAAATCGAAGCACTGCTGCGAGACCGGGGCTGCTCCGAAGAATGCGCCCAACAAATCGGTATCGTAGCCGACGAGATGCTGGAAAATGCCTTCTATGCCGCACCGCGCGACGGTCGGTATCGACCTCTCTACGAAAAAGGCACATCCCGCCCGTTGCAAGATGAGAGGGTTCTGCTCGAAGTGGCCCAATCCGGCAACACCTGGGGACTGATGACCACCGACGATTGGGGAACGCTGACCAGCGAAAGGTTCCTGGGCAATCTGAGCCAGGCATCTCAGCAAGGGGTCATTTCAGGTGTGGGAGGGGCTGGCTTATATATGATGTGGGAGCTGAGCCATTATCTGCAAATCCGGGTCAAACCCCACCAGAAAACCCAGCTCGTGGCGTTATGGGATATGGATTCCTGGACTCCGGTATCGGAAGACAGCGGATTTCAGTACTTTGAACAATAATTCGAAGGATATTTGAATCATGAACGAACAATCCCTCCAGGTCACTCCAGAAATCGACAGCGAAATTGCATGCTATCGTTTTTCTGGCATAGTCGATGCTTACAGTAGCTCCATTCTTGCCAGCTTGTCTCAAGACCCCCCGGAAAACTCGAACGTGATCCTGGATTTCTCCGGTATTCACCG
This sequence comes from Methylothermaceae bacterium, assembly GCA_027024125.1. Taxonomy (GTDB): domain Bacteria; phylum Pseudomonadota; class Gammaproteobacteria; order Methylococcales; family Methylothermaceae; genus Methylohalobius. The sequence goes on from JALVSV010000162.1 coordinate 5,996, forward strand.
GATCAATTCGATGGGTCTGGCGCTGCTGCTAAAAATGCTGAATGCCTGGGAAGAAAAAGGAAAGCGCATTCAAGT
>JALVSV010000163.1 GCA_027024125.1 Methylothermaceae bacterium
CAACCATTGCCCGAACTGTATCGCGGCTACGACCACAATCCTCCCTCGGTGATGGGGCTGGCTGTCAGGTTGAGTTCCTGGCAGGGGGATGGAAGTTGCCTGACCGTTTCTAGAGCATCGGGTGGCGCTCACGCAGTCGATGGCGATCCCTTGTTGAAGATAATCGAGGGATTTGGGAATTCGACCAGTCGATGGACATTGCCTGCTCTGTCTTCCGGTTGGTTTTGGGAAGTGGAAGATGCTTGACCGGGGCTGGCGGCTGTTCGCAATCATGGTCAACTACCTGGTCTATGGACTGGGTTCGTTGCTGCTTTGGTATGTCGTCTATCCTTGCACCGCTTGGCGGGTTCCGCCGGAACGGCGTGAGGTTTATGCGCGATTCCTGAGTCGCGGGGCATTCCGTTTTTTTATCCGTTTTACGGCTTTCATGGGTATGTGGCGTTACCATATCGAAGGTGCGGAAAGGCTGGAAAAACCCGGTCGGGTGATCATCGCCAATCATCCATCCTTTCTGGATGTGGTGTTGCTGTTCGCCCTGACGGAAAACGCCGTCTGTATCGTCAAACCGGTATTGGCACGGGTTCCTTTGGTTCGAGAGCCCATTCGCCGTTGTGGCCATGTGGTGGCAGACGAAGCGGAAGAGGTGCTGCGCAAGTCTGTCCGGGTAATACGGGAAGGGGCTTCACTCATATTGTTTCCTCAGGGGACACGCACACCTGCGGGTGTGCGTGTCCGCTTCCATCGCAGCGCCGCCCGGATCGCACTGGAGGCAGGCGTGCCAATGGTGCCGGTGTATTTTCGTTATCAGCCATCGCTGCTTGGCAAAGGCGAGCAGTGGTACAATGTGCCGTCCACCCGGCCAAGGGTGCAGGTGCTGGTTGGCGAAGAGATCCTTCCTGACAACGCAGGGGGCGAGCCGCTTTCCCTGTCCAGCCGGAAGTTGACCCGTCGTCTGGAAGCCTGGTTCGAGGTCTTGGAGTATGACCATGGATCCGTTGGAAGGTGAACTCAAGCGTTTGATTATCGATGTCTTCGATCTGGAAGGTCTTGAACCCGAACAGATCGACAGCTGTCAGCCTTTGTTCGGTGCCGGTCTTGGTCTCGATTCGATTGATGCGCTAGAATTGGGGTTAGCCTTGAAGAAACGTTATGACATCACCATCGATTCCGACACCCCTGAGGTTCGAAAGATCTTTTCCTCCATTGCCAACCTTGCCGAATTTATCCGCCAGACAAAACCACATTCATGAAGAATAAAGAAGAGATTTTCTCCCTCTTGTGCCAGTTGTTGGAACAGATGTTCGAGGTCGATCCCACCAGGATAGAAACTGAGACGACATTTCGCGAACTGGACATCGACAGCATCGATGCGGTGGATTTGATGGTGCGACTGCATGAGTTGACCGGCAAACGTATCGCTCCGGAAGATTTCAAGAGTATCGTCACTGTGGGTGACGTGGTGGAAATCATCTGGCGCATGGTTTCTGAGTAGTCCGTGGAGTAGTCCGTGTTGATACGAAAGCTGTCGTTGATAACATTGCTGGCAGTGACAGCGGCTTATCCAGTTTTGGTGTTTGTTTCCCTCAACCGTTTCGATCCCAGATGGCTTTTGTTGTTCCTGGCTGGTGCGGCCCTGATCCGTGCCCTGTGGCAGAGTCAGGGCATCGTGAGCTGGGTGCCAGTGCTGCTTGCGATGGTGTTGCTGCTCTGGGGACGAAAATGGTCGGTGTTGTATTATCCTGTTCTGGTGAATGGATTCTTTCTGTTATGGTTCACCGCCTCACTTCTGTGGTTCCCGCCACCGGTCATTGAGCGGTTGGCTCGTCTGATGGATCCCGATCTGCCCCCGGAGGGTGTTCGCTATACCCGCAAGGTCACCTGGCTCTGGTGTGGATTCTTTCTCTTCAACGGT
>JALVSV010000164.1 GCA_027024125.1 Methylothermaceae bacterium
GTACTAATATGGTGCATACTGCCAATCCATCCAAATATACTACAAAAACCTCCATCCCATAGTCATAGGGTAAATAGGTGAAAAATCAGTCCGTCGATAGAATGTTTGCTGTCTGTAACAACGGGTTGAGTCATTATAACTATTAACAATAACTTCTTTTGTATCAATTCTCTATGATATTTCTTATGGATGTAGAATAAAGTGATATTTTAATTTAGACACGCCTGGATTAAAATTGAGTGGCTCAAGTATAATGAGTGACCAAAAGGCTTTTCACAGAAATTTAAGGAGAGATAAACCATGGTGTCAGCACTAAAAAATGGAAAATGGGTGCGATTACTGGGTTTGATGATTTGGGCAGCATTCTTGTCTGGCTGCGTCAGCACCCCACGTACTTCATTTGAACCTGTCCCACCAGTGAGCCTGGATAGTCAGGTTGAATCTGGTCAACTCAAACAAAATGTCAACACTTTGTACGTTTTGCTGGATGCCTCCTCATCGGTCGCAGACAAGTATCGGGAATCCGGTTTTTCCGGTTCTCCGGTGCCATCGGAATTTGCAGTTGAGAAGGAAATTCTCAGACGCCTGAACCAGACCATTCCTTCCGGTCTGGAGTTGACGGCAGCACTCAGATCCTTTGGGTCTTTGAGCTGTAATGATTGGCAGTACACTAGATTACTGTATGGTCCAACTGCCTACACAAAGTCGGGATTTGAGGAAGGTTTGGCTAAAGCGGAGTGCGCCAGTGGTGTCACTCCTATTGCCAAAGCCATTCATGCTGCAGCGAAAGATCTGCAATCCACACAGGCTCCGATCGCTTTGCTGATTCTCAGCGATGGTGAGGATCCGCTGGGGGATCCGGTGGCGGCTGTCCAGGATCTGGTGGCGCAATATGGTGACAGGCTCTGTGTCTATACCATCGGAGTGAGCGAAGATGAAACCAACGCAGCCACGTTGGCACAGATTGCCGAATCAGCCAAGTGTGGTGCATTCTTCTCCGCGTCAGATCTGTCTTCCGGTGAGTCAATGGCCAATTTCGTCAAGGCCATGCTTTTGACCGAAGTGGGGGATAGCGATGGGGATGGTGTACCCAACAGCCAGGATTTGTGTCCTGACACACCCGCCGGTGTCCCGGTGGATGCAAAAGGGTGCCCCAAGGATTCGGACGGTGATGGAGTCACAGATGACAAGGACAAGTGTCCTCAGACCCCCGAAGGGATACGAGTCAACGACTATGGATGCTGGGTGGGCGGCTCTGTACTGTTCGATTTCGACAAGACCGAGATTCGTCCGGAAGCCCATCCTCTATTGGATGAAGTTGTGGAAATCCTGAAGAAACATGAATACATCAAGCTCGAGATTCAGGGCCATACCGATAGCATCGGTTCGGAAGCGTACAACCTGAAGTTGTCACAACGTCGCGCCGATGTGGTCAGAGATTACCTCGTTTCTCATGGTATATCTCCAGACCGGCTGGTTACCAAGGGATATGGTGAAAGCGATCCGATAGCTTCAAATGAGACCCCGGAGGGGCGTGCCAAGAACAGACGCGTGATCTTCGTCCCTATTGAGTAATCGTTCCTTTCTGGTCTGACAAATAGAAAGGGGGCGGGTCTGTCGACAGACCCGCCCCTTTCCTTTGGCTGATAAATCCCTGGCGTGACTGGATTCAGGTAGTCTGCACGGTGATTTTCTTGGGTTGATGTTGGGGTTTCTTGGGGATGGTAATGGTCAGTACCCCATTATCGTATTTGGCCTCGATTCCTTCCTCGTCAACCGATTCGGGCAATGCAAAGCGGCGATAGAAACTTCCAAAAATTCTCTCTATGCGCTTATAGTTTTCCTTTTCTTCCTTGGCTTCGGTTTCCCGGTGGCCTTTGATGGTAAGAACACCGTTTTGCAGGTCCACGTCGATGTCCTCCGGCTTGACCCCCGGAAGATCAGCATGAACCACATAACGATCGACCTCTTCCTTGATGTCGACTGCTGGGGCCCATTCCACCGCTGCCGTGGTTTCCCCTTCTCCACGCTCCAGGTCAGTGCGCAGACTTTCGAAGGAACGTTCCAACTCGCGTTGTAGTTGATTCAATACGGTCCAGGGTTCATATCGGGTAATCAGTGCCATGCTTTTACCTCCATTTCAGATGATTGTTACCAATTCATCAGAAATATGGAGACAACTGAAGAAAATTCAACCCTCCCCTGTGAATTTAATGAAGAGGCAGAATGAACGGGTCGGAAACAACGGGAAAGATCTCAATCCTGACGGTCAGTGCTCAGTAGTTCTATTTTATAGCCATCCGGGTCCTCGACGAAGGCCAGGATCGTCTTTCCGTGCATCATGGGGCCTGCTTCCCTGACGATCTTGCCTCCCTTGGCGCGAATCTGCTCGACAGCAGCATAGACATCATCGACTTCGATGGCGATATGCCCAAAAGCATTCCCGAGATCATAGTGATCTATATCCCAGTTGTGGGTGAGTTCGATGACGGTGTTGTCTTCTTCATTGCCATAGCCGACAAACGCCAAAGTGAATTTCCCTTCCGGATAGTCATGGCGGCGCAGCAACTTCATGCCCAAAACCTCTGTATAGAAGTACAAGGATTTTTCCAGATTGGTCACTCGTAGCATGGTATGCAAGATACGCATTGGACTTCCTTCAGCTTCCGGGTTTTCTGACAGGATGGGCGGTTTCGATCATTCTACCCATGCAATGCATGATGTATTGGGTCACTTCCATCGCAGCGGCGCTTGCTTTTTGTTCAGAACCAAACACGTCCTTGTATTGCTTGACCGTGCTCAATGCCTCGTCTGTATTGCGTGCACTTTCGAAGGCGGCGTAGGCTTCCCAGTAGGGTTTGCGTGCTGGGGTTCCACGAAATCCCGGCAACGTTTTGGCAATTTCGCTGACCACGCAGCTGGCCACCTCATTGGGGTCAAGGTTATAGTCCTTGAGGTCAGGATCAAGAGCGAGTCTGGCTGCCAGTTTTTCTTCAAACTCGTTGCGTTCCTTGCTGGCGCATCCTGCAAGCAGGATGGCGGTCATCATCAGTATGAGCAATTGTTTCATGGTATTGAGTGCCTGGAAGAAATTTAAACAAATATTATCGCTCACCTTATTGGAGGCTGTACAGCCTCTCCTGCCAGAAAGCCAGGGCTCCGTCATCTATTCAGGCCGGGGCAGGTGGTCCGCTTCGAATTTAGATGACGTGACCCTGGCCAGAAAGCGGCTGAGGCAGGCGAAGGCATCCAGGGAAAGCGTCTCTGGACGTGCCTTGGGATCGATACCACAGCTCTGGATGATCTTTTCTGAAAGCAGCGATTTGAGCGAGTTGCGCAATATTTTGCGGCGCTGGTTGAAAGCAGTGGAGACCACGATTTCGAAGCTTGCATAGTCTCCTGTTTCCACTGGAGGTTTTTCGTGGGGAATCAAACGGACGACGGCAGACATGACCTTAGGTGCAGGATGGAAGCTGGAGGGACGGACGTTGAATCGTTTTTCCACCTGACAGTGATATTGTGCCATCACACTCAATCGTCCATATTGCCTGCTGCCGGGGCAGGCGGCCAGCCGTTCCACAACTTCCTTTTGTAACATGAACAACATTTCGCCGATGCTGCTCTTATGTTGGAACAAATGAAACAACAAGGGTGTTGATATGTTGTAAGGGAGGTTTCCAACGACGGTGAGTTTATCCCCCGGTGAAGTCATGGAAGAAAAGTCGAAGAGCAGGGCATCGGCCTGATGAATATGCAGCTGAGGCGCACCGGTGAATTTCTCTTTCAGAAGCGTCACCAGATCCCGGTCGATTTCGATCACATCGAGGCGCTGGCAACGAGATAGCAACAGACGGGTCAAGGCCCCCCGTCCTGGACCGATTTCAATGACATGGGCATCAGGGGGCAGGGAAAGGGCGGAGACGATCCGGTTCAAAACCCCCTGGTCGTGAAGGAAGTTCTGTCCAAATCTTTTTCTGGGCCTATGCAGAGTCATGGCCAGCCAGCTCGATTGCAGTGGTGATGGCTTCCAGCAAGCTTCCGTGATCGATGTTTCCGCTCCCGGCCAGTTCGAGAGCAGTGCCGTGATCCACCGACGTGCGAATGATGGGAAGGCCCAGAGTGATATTGACCGCGCGGCCGAAACCCGCATATTTCAATACCGGGAGTCCCTGGTCGTGATACATGGCAAGATGGGCATCGGTGATGGACAATATGTGGGGCAGAAAGGCAGTATCGGCTGGCAGAGGACCGGTGAGAGTCATACCCTGCTGGCGCAAATCTTCCATCACGGGCTGGATGACTTCGATTTCTTCCTTCCCAAGATGTCCACCTTCCCCGGCGTGTGGGTTGAGACCGAGGACGGTGATTCTTGGCTGGCCAAGGGCAAAACGATCCCTGAGGTCACGGTGCAGCACTTCAATAATCGCTTTCAGCTTTTGTCGGCTGACTGCCGTTGGGACTTCCCTGAGCGGCAGGTGAGTGGTGGCGAGAGCGACCCGAAGGACGGGCGCCGGCTCAGAACTTTGCCTGGTTGTGTCCGATTGAGAGACCGGACTCCTGGGAAAACGGGATACCAGCATCATCACCGGCTGTCCGCCGGTCAGAGCGGCGATATATTCCGTATGACCACTAAATGCAATCCCTGTTTCATTGATGACACCCTTGTGGACAGGGGTCGTCACCAGGGCATCGAAACGACCGCTCAGACAGCCTTTGGTGGCGGTATCGATCATTGAGAGGACATGGGGAGCATTGGCGGGATCCAGACGCCCCGGGATGACCCGGTTGGCTACTAGCAGGGGCAATACGTTCAAGCGGCCTTTTTGCTGAGGACCGGTTGCCTCTCCCTCATGTAGTGTGACTGATATTCCCAACCTGGTGGCTCTCTCTTCAAGTACATGACAGTCTCCAAGGACGGTCAGCCGGCAGGGGAGAGGGGACTGGCTCAGGAACAGGCACAGATCAGGGCCAATACCTGCCGGTTCACCTGCAGTGATGGCAAGGTGCGGGAGTTCACTCATCGAGGTGAATTTCAACGTAGGATTCCTGGCGTAGTTTGCGCAGCCACAATTCCGTTTCTTCTTCGGTCTTGCGCCGGATCAGATTTTCTTTGGCCTGTTTTTTTCGAAATTCCAGGGTATCGTCACGATTTTTGCGCTCCAGGACCTGGATAATGTGCCAGCCGAAAGGGGTCTGGACCGGCTGTGAAATTTCCCCCGGTCGCAGGTTTTCCATTGCTGCAGCAAAGGCTGGCACCACAACCTCGGGACTGATCCAGCCCAGGTCTCCCCCCTTGACTGCGGACACGGTGTCGTCAGAATAGGCTTCGGCCAGGGCCGCGAAATCCCCTCCCTGATCGATACGTTGTTTGATCAATTCGAGGCGGTGTTTTGCTTCTTCATCGTCAACCAGTTCGTTGGTCTTGATGAGGATGTGGCGAACATGGGTTTCGGTGACGATATGTTTTTCCGCGCCTTTTCTATCCAGTAATTTGATAATGTGAAAGCCACTGGGGCTGCGTATCGGACCTCGTACCTCGCCTTTTTCCATGTGAGTGACGACTTCAACGAAGAGCGTTGGAATGGCATCCAGTTTGCGCCATCCCAGGTCGCCCCCTTTCAGCGCTTGAGCGCCATCTGAAACAGCAATGGCAGTCTGGTGGAAATCTTGCCCCTGCTGCAATTCTGCGACCACCTGCTCGGCTTTGCGTCTGGCCTTCTGAACCGTCTCGGGAGAAGCCGCCTCTGGAGTGGAGATCAGAATATGCCCCAAGTGATATTCGACCGCCTGGGAAGGATCCATTTGTGCCTCTGTTTCTAGAAAGTGGGTGATTTCCCGTTCGCTCACCTCAACTTGGGATTGAACCATGTTGGCGCGGAGGCGATTGAGCATGATTTCTTCCCGCAGGTTTTCAACGAACCGATCATAATTCATACCCTGTTGTTCGACCGCATGTCGAAAGGTCTCCAGATCCATATTGTTACGGCCGGCCAGATCCAGCAAAGCCTGACGCAGGGTCTCGTCATCGACCTGGATGCCGCTTTTTTTCGCCAGTTGC
>JALVSV010000165.1 GCA_027024125.1 Methylothermaceae bacterium
GTGCTGCGTTGTTCTTTGGGCAACCAGGGATTGAGCGTTGCGCCTGAGTCGTGGCCATTGTCATCGAGCTGAACTTTGGGGTCCAGGTTGGCGATGAGTTCGTCCATAGTCCAGCCGATGGCTTCTGCGATTTCCTCGAGGGTATTGTCGCGCAGGGTAGTGGCGGGATCGGGGTCGAAGGCCGTTTTGGGCGTGAGTTGATCGTGCTTGTAGAGCTCGCGGCTGAGCTGGTTGTGGCAGTTGGTACACCAGAGACCTTTGGCATTTTCTCCATCGCCATAGACATTGTCCTTGAGCCATTGGCCAATGGCATTCAGGGAGCTTGGCGTTTCACAGCCATCCTCGTCTTTGTTGGGATTGGAGTGTACGTCGCGGCCCACGAAGCATCCGCCGGCGGCATCGCGGTTGTCGCCTTCGGCAAAGGTGTTTTGCCCATCGGCATCAATGGGATAAGCATCCATGCCGCGGTCGAAGCGGTGAGCCGGGTGGCAGCCCTGGCAGGCGCCGCTGCGTCCTTCAGCATCGGCCAGTGGGCGCACTTTTTGATGCGCGTAGTGGATGGCCTCTGTCAATGGCGGAATGATGGTGCCGTCTTCAGGGGTGTTGGGATTGTTGGGGTCCAACAAATCCACGGGTGTGCCATCGGGCAGGCCGAGGTCTATGCGACTTGCATCATGTACTTCCACGCGGCCGTCTTTGTGCATGACGGTGGCGCTGCCCAAAACACCTATGACGTTGTCGGCATGGCATTTCTGGCAGAGTACGCTGCTGCGACCGAGGCGATTGGAAGTGGCTTCACCGTTGTAGTTGGCAGTAAAAGTGGTGCCGTGTTTGCGGTCGTGAATGGCCAGGATGCTGATGGCTGTGCCTTTAAGGTCGGCATACCAATCGGAAGCGCCGATGGATTTCCAGTACTTTTTCTCGGTTTGTACCATTTTCCATACATCGGGGAAATCTTCATTGGCGTTTTCCGTACCGTGGCAGTTGTTGCAGTTGGGCACGTCAATGGGTTCGGTACCTACATAAGAAGCGGGTTTTCCGGTAGAGGCGTTGACAATGGGCTCATCTGTTTCAGCATCGACCAGCGTTACGCGGGCCATTTGGAAAGGCTGGATGTTTTGCTCGGTAACGACTTTGAGGTCTTTCCCGCCCATTTCGCTGTCATAGAAAGGCGTCAATGGCAGACCAAGCGCTTCCCAGATACCCGGATTGGTCAGTACGATGGGTACATTGTCCAGCACCGGAGATTTGGTGAAGACCACGGTACCCTTGTCTGTGGCATTGCGCAAATAGCCCGACATGCCCTGGCCGGAGGGGCCGGCATCCTGGGGAACCTGCAGGTCGGGGCCTCCGACAAAGATTTTTTTGGCATCTTCGGAGGTTTTGCCCGGGTTGCTGCCCTCCAAATCTTTGTAGATGTAGAGGTGGTTCCAATAGGCATTGGCTGCGCTTTCGCCGCCTTCATTGGTGTTGCCGTTGCGGTTGATGTCGTAGGGCGCATTCCAATACACCATTTTGCTGCCTTCCGAGAAAGTGTTGTCGTCGAAAGTATATTTCAACTTGTAGCGTTTGCCCGTTTCCTTATCAATAAGGATGGTGGGGTCGGCCGGGTCAAAAGCATCCATGAGCTGGGGCTTTTCCCTGCCTTTGCCGCGTTTGACGACCTGAGCCTGGATGCTGTTGTAGGGCGGTAGCACGCAGCAGTATTCGAAATCGAAACCCGTGCAGTGCATGCCCAGTTCGTAATTGATGGTGATGATGAAGTCGTCGCCTTCCGCCTGCTTGTCCCCCTGACAAGCGGAGAAGGCGAACAAGACACTCATGCATCCCAAGAGCATAAATACATTCCTCATACGTCCTGAATTTAGTGAAGGAAAGTGGTTACATTGCGTTTTGTTTTTATAAA
>JALVSV010000166.1 GCA_027024125.1 Methylothermaceae bacterium
TTCCAGGTAGGGTGGCAGGTCGGGGGAACCGCTTTCCTCGGAGAATTCGATCAGGATCACTATCCTTGCATGTTCTTTGTCGTGTTGCCCGAGGGCTTTGACTGCAGCCACCGCAGCAAAGAGGGCATACCCATCGTCAGCCCCTCCACGGCCATAGAGCTTGTCATTCTCGATGATCGGCTTCCAGGGACCGAAACCATTCCGCCAGCCTTCCATCTCGGGCTGTTTGTCCAGATGGCCGTACATCAATACGGTTCGATCGCAACTGCCAGGAATTTCCACCAGGATCAACGGGGTCAGAGCTTGAAGCTCGAGGTCATGGATGATCCAGTCGGGTTCGGCCTGACGTTCGATCCAGTCAATGGCCATTTGCCGCGTTTTCTCCAGTTGTCCATTTGCGGCCCAATCGGCATCAAAATCCGGTGACAGGGCGGGAATTGTGATGTATTCGATCAACGTCGGGAGAATCTCGCGATCCCAGAAGCTGGAGATGCCAGGCAGCGTATTGGTCATGGTTCTCTCAGGCAGGATTAAGCGGGATGATTAGTTTAACTGATTAGGCGGATGCCACGAAACGTTTACACGCATAAGGTTGTCCGAGCCCCGCAGGGGAATCGTTTCGGTTATACGGCCAGGAGCCGACACTGAAAATGATCTCTCCACTTGCGAAAAAAGCTATCACCATCACATCACGATCCCGGTCAGGAGGCGTGATACTATTGACGCACTGTTCCAAACACGGTATTCAGGCATAACTGAATCTGTATATAACAACAAAGGGGAGGAAACTACATGCAATATGCACTTTATCTGTTGCCGCCACTGTTGGGGGCATTGGGGCTTTATGCCGCATTCCGGATTTACCAGTTGGTCAAGGAGACCCCCGCAGGTGAGGGGAAGATAGCCGAGATCGCCGAACAGATCCACTTAGGGGCGATGGTCTTCATCCGCCGGGAGTATCAGATACTCGGTATCTTCGTGGCGGTGCTCTACGTTCTTCTGTTCAAGTTCCTCGGCTGGCAGACAGCCCTGTGCTTCCTGGTGGGGGCCGCGGCGTCAGCCACGGCCGGTTATATTGGCATGAACACGGCCACCCGCGCGAATGTGCGTACGACGGTGGCCGCCAGCGAGGGTAATGCTGCCAAGGCATTGGAGGTGGCTTTTTTCGGCGGGTCGATCATGGGGCTGGCTGTCGCTTCCCTGGGATTGCTGGGGTTGGGTTTGATGTATCTGTTTTTCGGCGATGATCCGGAAACGGCCCACGCGCTCCATGGTTTTGGTATGGGGGCGTCGGTGGTGGCGCTTTTTTCCAGGGTTGGTGGAGGAATCTATACCAAGAGCGCCGATGTCGGTGCCGACCTGGTGGGCAAGGTGGAAGCCGGCATTCCAGAGGACGATCCGAGAAATCCAGGTGTCATTGCCGACAACGTGGGCGACAATGTCGGGGACGTGGCTGGTATGGGTTCGGACATTTTCGAGTCCTATTGTGGTGCCATGATCGCCACCATCGCCATGGCTTCTACCATGGCGGCCGAGACCATTGCGCCTTTGGGGTCACGTGGTGCCTTGATGTTTCTGCCTCTGGCCTTGGCTTCAGTAGGGCTTCTGTCTTCTATCGCCGGTATCTATCTGGTCAAGCGCGCATCCAACAAACCTGCCGATGAAGCACTCCGTATTGGGACGATGGGCGCGGCGGCAATCTTCATCGTGTTGGCATTTTTCGTGATTCTGATTGCCGGAGTGAGCCTCAAGGCCTTGTTGGCAATCTCGGCAGGCACTTTGGGCGGTATCGTCATTGGTCTGGTGACCGAGTACTACACCGGTGGTAAACCGGTTGAGAAAATCGCCAAATCCGGTGAAACAGGTCCTGCGACAGTCATGATCTCGGGGCTTGCCACCGGG
>JALVSV010000167.1 GCA_027024125.1 Methylothermaceae bacterium
TCCAGGATGTCCTGATGCAAGCCGGGTCAAGTGATCCGCCGCTTCAGGACCCTGCTCCCATCCGTGAAACATCGCCTGGCGATGTCATTCTGCAGGGGTTGGAGAAATTGCGAATGGAGCCTCCCCTAAGGGGAAACCGGGGTCGTGATGCTTCTATCCTGGATATTCGGGAGGTGCTCAAGGTTCAGCTGCAGGTCCAGCATCTGGTGGTCGTGGAGTCCTGGGCAACCCAGGTGGCCACCAAGGCCGAGAATGCCGGTAATTCGTTATTGAGGAACCAATGAGCCCTTACCAAAGGAATTGCCTTCTGTTCCTGATGTTGACGCTGCTCGCCGGTTGCAAGGAGATTCTCTACAGCGACCTGCCGGAACGCCAGGCCAATGAGATGCTGGCGATTCTGCAGGCCAATGGAATCGGCTCCGACAAAAAGTCGGGGAAAGGGGGCACGGTTACCCTGCGGGTGGAAAAAAAACGGTTTGCCGACGCGGTGCAACTGCTTCGTGATCAGGGATATCCCCGTGAAGAATTCACCGACCTGGGCCGGTTGTTTCCCCAGGAAGGACTGATTAGTTCTCCGGAGGAGGAACGGATCCGTTATGTGTACGGACTTTCCCAGGAGGTGGCGGAAACCCTGACCCATATTGACGGGGTGATCACCGCCAGGGTCCATGTGGTCCTGCCGCAACGCGAAGTTGACCGGCTTGAACGGTCCGAATCGTTGCCGACCTCAGCCGCCGTGTTCATCAAGCACCGCCCTGGGGCAGACCTTCAGGTTCTGATTCCCAGAATCAAACAACTGGTGCAGAACAGTGTCGCCGGTCTGCCCTACGATAAGATCGCTGTGGCCTTGTTTCCCTCCAGCCCGGCAATGGTCCGGAGACAGCGGCTGGAGACGGTGATGGGCATTGTCGTGGAAGCGGATTCCGCAGAACGGTTATGGGGCCTGTTGGCGGGGTTGTTGGGTGCCTCGCTGGTGGGTCTGGGTGTCTCTGCGGTGCTTTGGCGGCTCAAGGGGCGTGCTGAACCGGCTGGAACCAATGAAGGGTAACCTGAAAAGAGAATGGTTGCCGTTACTGGTGACCTTCAATCACGATCCCCAGAGCTATTTACATACCAGTTGGTGGAAGGTCCTGCCGCAGGGTGAAGAGGCAGAGAAGTTGCACGGTTTTGAGCCGGCGCGACCCCATCTCAACCGTTATCTCAGACGGTGCCTGGATATCAGCCGGCAACCTGCGCTGGATTTCGGTGACCGCCTGAGGCGGCTGGCATTGCTTCCCCCGCCTGACCTGTGGTCGTTGTGTTCCGATGTGGGTGTATGCAGGCATGCCCGGGCCATTCGGAAGATCATCACTGGCGAAGTACGACGTCGGCTTGAGACGGTTATCGGTCGCGATCGTATCTCCCTGGCGTTACAGAGCGGGCTCGGGCCTTCACTGCCACCGGAATGGGAGAACCACAGTCTGCCGGAAACAGAAGAGACGCTGGCGGTTGCCGGCATGGAGTTGATTATGACCCGGTTGGGGCCGCTGCCCGAAGAGATTGGCAGCCGATTGCGACTGAAATTCCCAGCGTCCTGGTCGTTCCCATGGCCTTTGGAAGATCAGACGCGCGGTCAGGCGCACAAGACCAATGGGTTCCTGCTGCATATCATCATCGGGAGATTGCCACAATGGCAGCCTTTGTTCGCGTGAAACCAGATTCCCTGCAAGTGTCTCCGGATCGAAAAATTCTGCGTGCCGGGGAATATCAGGAATTCGCGGATGCCGCTGCATTGATCGAGATGGCCCACAAGGAGGCCGAACGGATCCGGGCACGGGCCTTGGCCGAGGCGGAGGGGGAAAAACGCCGTGGCTATGAAACCGGTCTAAGGGAAGCACGGTTGGAACAGGCGGAA
>JALVSV010000168.1 GCA_027024125.1 Methylothermaceae bacterium
TCGCCTGGTCGATCTGGGGTATGTCATCGACCATGATGCGGATGTCAAGATCATTACCCCCCGTGAAGAAGAAGGGCTGGATGTGCTGCGCCATTCCACCGCCCATCTGCTCGCCCAAGCTGTCAAGGAACTCTATCCCGAGGCCCAGGTCACCATCGGTCCGGTGATCGAGGATGGTTTCTACTATGATTTTGCCTTCGACCGCCACTTCACCCCTGAAGATCTGGATAGGATCGAGCAAAGGATGGAGGAACTGGCAAAAGCGGAAATGCCCGTGGAGCGCGAGGTGATGCCCAGGGATGAGGCGATCGAGTTTTTCCGGCGCCAGGGGGAGGAGTACAAGGCGAAGATCATCGAAGATATCCCTGGAGGAGAGGAAATCTCACTCTATCGCCAGGGTGAATTCATCGATTTGTGTCGCGGCCCCCATGTTCCCGACACGGGCAAGCTCAAGGCATTCAAGCTCACCAAGGTCGCCGGGGCTTATTGGCGTGGTGATGCCCGTAATGAGATGTTGCAGCGTATCTATGGCACCGCATGGGCGGACAAGAAGCAACTGAAGAGTTACCTGCGGCGGCTGGAGGAGGCAGAAAAACGGGATCACCGGCGCCTGGGGAAACAGCTCGACCTGTTCCATTTGCAGGAAGAAGCGCCGGGGATGGTGTTTTGGCACGACAAGGGTTGGTGCATCTACCAGACCATCGAACAGTACATCCGTGACAAGTTGCGGCTTCACGGCTATCAGGAGGTCAAGACTCCCCAGGTGGTGGATAGAAGCCTTTGGGAGAAGTCCGGGCACTGGGACAAGTTTGGGGACATGATTTTCACGACCCATTCCGAGAATCGCGACTATGCCATCAAACCCATGAACTGTCCCTGTCACGTGCAGATATACAATCATGGCTTGAAGAGCTACCGCGATCTGCCTCTGCGGATGGCCGAGTTCGGTTCCTGTCATCGCAACGAACCTTCCGGTACCCTGCACGGCCTGATGCGAGTGCGTGCATTCGTCCAGGACGATGCACACATCTTCTGCACCGAGGATCAGATTCAACAGGAAGTTTCGTCTTTCATCGATCTGCTGTTCGAGGTCTACCGGGATTTTGGCTTCGATGATGTGCTGGTCAAGCTATCCACCCGTCCGGAAAACCGCGTTGGCAGCGACGCAATCTGGGACAAGGCGGAGCAGGCGCTGGAAGAAGCCCTGAACCGGAAGGAACTCGATTGGCAGCTGCAGCCGGGTGAGGGTGCATTTTATGGTCCCAAGATCGAATTTGCCCTCAAGGATTGTTTGAATCGTGTTTGGCAGTTGGGCACCATTCAGGTGGACTTTTCCATGCCCGAGCGGTTGGGGGCCACGTACGTCGCAGAGGATGGTTCCCGGCAGACACCGGTCATGCTTCATCGCGCCATCCTGGGTTCTCTGGAGCGTTTCATCGGCATTCTGATCGAACATTATGCCGGAATGTTGCCTTTATGGCTGGCACCTGTCCAGGCTGTGGTGCTCAATATTACCGATGCCCAGTCCCGCTATGCCGTCGAAGTGGAGAAATTCTTGGTTGCTCAAGGGTTTCGAGTGAATTCGGACTTGAGAAACGAGAAGATCGGCTATAAAATCCGCGAGCACTCCATGCAGCGCATCCCTTATCTGCTGATTGTCGGAGACAGGGAGATGGCAGGCCGGCAGGTGACGATTCGAACTCAAAAGGGCAAGGATCTGGGCTCTATGTCGCTTGAGGGTCTGGTGGCATGGTTGCGGGAACAGGTTGAGGCCAAACAGGCTGTCATGGAATTGGAAGAATCTTGAGGAGATACGCACATCGCTGCAAAAACAGAAATCCGTCGTAACGACGATATCAGGGCGCCCAAAGTCAGATTGATCGGGGCAGATGGTGAACAGATAGGGATCGTGCCTTTGGGCGAGGCCAAGAGAATCGCCTACGATGCCGGTCTCGATCTCGTGGAGATTTCGCCTCAGGCCGACCCCCCCGTGTGTCGGATCATGGACTACGGCAAATTCCGCTTTGAGCAGAATAAGAAGTTACAGGCGGCGAAGAAGAAGCAAAAACAGATTCAGGTCAAGGAAGTCAAGTTTCGACCGGGAACGGGTGAAGGGGATTACCAGATCAAATTACGCAACCTCGTCCGTTTTCTCGAGGATGGAGACAAGGCCAAGGTCACGGTGCGCTTCCGTGGCCGTGAAATGGCACATAGAGAGCTGGGTATGGAGTTGCTCAAGCGGGTCGAGAAGGATCTGGAAGAACATGCGGTGGTTGAACAGCACCCCAAGATGGAAGGGCGCCAGATGGTGATGGTGCTGGCCCCCAAAAAGAAAAAGTAAAGATCATTTGTTTCAAAGAAATGACTCTCTGGTGGTTGGGCCAGGAGCGTAGTACACACACGAACTAGGAGAAAACGATGCCCAAGCTGAAAACCAATCGTGGTGCCGCCAAAAGGTTCAGCAAGACTGGATCTGGCAAGTTCAAGCGCAATCGCGCCAATCGACGCCACATCCTTACCAAGAAGACGACAAAAAGGAAGCGTCATCTGCGTGCCAATGCTTATTTGCATCCGGCTGATGTGCGCGAGGCAAAACAGCTTCTTCCTTACGCATAACCCTTTTCAATTTAGAGGATTCCCATGCCGAGAGTTAAACGAGGTGTCACGGCAAGGCGCCGTCACAAGAAAATTCTGAAACAGGCCAAGGGTTATTACGGAGCCCGCAGCCGGGTCTTCCGGGTAGCCAAACAGGCGGTCATCAAAGCAGGGCAGTATGCTTATCGTGACCGCAAACAACGCAAGCGCCAATTCCGTGCCCTGTGGATAGCGAGAATCAATGCAGCAGCGAGGGAGCACGGACTGTCGTATAGCCGTTTCATGGGAGGACTGAACAAGGCTTCCATCGAAATCGACCGCAAGGTACTGGCTGATATGGCCGTGCACGACAAAGAAGCCTTTGCTGAATTGGCCAGGATCGCCCAAGGCTGAATGCTCCGTGAGTGAAGAGATACAGGCCCTGCTCAGGCAGGCCAGGGAAGATGTGGCCCGGGCGGACGATCTGGCGACACTGGAACAGGTCCGGGTCCGCTATCTGGGAAAAAAGGGTCTGTTTACCTTACGGATGAAATCCCTGGGGAAATTGCCTCAGGAACAGCGTCCGGCCGTTGGCAAGGTCATCAACGAAGCGCGCGAGGCATTCCAGCAGGCCCTGGAAGAGCGTCGCCAAGCCTTGCAAGAGGCCAGCCTGACAGAGCGTCTCAGTTCGGAAACCATTGATGTGACTCTTCCAGGGCGTGGGCAGGGCAATGGGGGCCTGCACCCTGTGACCAGAACCCTGCGCAGGATCGAGGCCCTGTTTGCCAGTGTCGGTTTCCAGGTGGCCCAGGGACCGGAGATCGAGGATGACTATCACAATTTCGAAGCCCTCAATATTCCCGCCTATCATCCTGCCCGGGCGATGCATGACACTTTCTATATCGATGAACATACTCTGCTCAGGACCCACACTTCTCCGGTCCAGATCCGGGTCATGGAATCAGGTACGCCGCCCTTCAGGATTATTGCCCCGGGCAGAGTCTACCGTTGTGACTCGGATTTGACCCATACCCCCATGTTCCATCAGGTGGAAGGGTTTTTGGTGGACGAAGGGGTAAGTTTTGCCGATCTTCGTGGCATCCTTGATCAGTTTTTGAAGCTCTTTTTCGAACAGGATGTCAATATCCGTTTCCGTCCTTCTTATTTCCCTTTCACCGAGCCCTCAGCCGAAGTCGACGTCAGTTGTGTGATGTGCGGCGGCGATGGTTGTCGGGTCTGCGGGCAGAGCGGTTGGCTGGAAGTCATGGGCTGCGGCATGATCCATCCCAAGGTCTTCGAAGCAGTGGACGTCGATGCGGAGCGTTATACGGGTTTTGCATTCGGTTTGGGAGTCGAACGGCTGGCAATGCTGCGATACGGGATCGGCGACCTTCGGCTGTTTTTTGATAATGATCTGAGTTTCCTGGAACAATTCTAATCAATTATGCGCTTTAGCGAAGCCTGGCTCAGAGAGCATGTCAATCCGCCGGTTCCGACTGCCCGTTTGGTGGAGCAGTTGACCATGGCGGGATTGGAAGTCGATTCAGTAGAGCCGGCGGCTCCGGAGTTTGACCATGTGATTGTGGCGGAAGTCTGTGCCGTCGAACCACACCCGAATGCGGACAAGTTGCGTGTCTGCCGGGTTTTGACAGATGGCGAAACGCTGCAAGTGGTTTGTGGCGCGGCCAATGTCAGGGAGGGTATGAGGGTTGCGCTGGCGACTATCGGAGCCACATTGCCGGGAGGGTTCCAGATAAAAAAGTCCAAGCTTCGGGGAGTGGAGTCGTTTGGCATGTTATGCTCAGCCAAGGAGCTAGGGCTTGCGGAATCCTCTGACGGTATCTGGGAGCTTCCACAGGATGCGCCTATTGGTCAGGATCTGCGCCAATATTTACAGCTCGACGATTGGGTGATCGACGTGGATTTGACTCCGAACCGGGCCGATTGCCTCAGTGTGGAGGGAATCGCCAGAGAGACGGCGGTGATCAATCGAATGGACTGGCAGCCTGAGACCACCGAGCCCGTCGTGCCAGGTTGTGACGACAAGGTCAGCATTGATGTAGATACAACAGCGGCAGCCGCCTGTCCGCGTTATCTGGGGCGTTTGGTGCGAGGCATCGACCCCAAAGCGCAAACGCCGATATGGATGCAGGAACGTTTGCGGCGCAGCGGTATCCGTAGCCTCAGCCCCGTGGTGGACATCACCAACTATGTTTTGTTGGAGCTGGGACAGCCCTTGCATGCCTTTGATGCCCAATTCCTGGAAGGGGAGATCCGTGTCCGTATGGCAAGTGCAGGTGAAAAGCTGTCCCTGCTCAATGGCCAGGAGATCGAACTGGTAGGCAACGAACTGATCATTGCAGATCGATCCAAGCCCTTGGCGCTGGCCGGTGTCATGGGAGGGCAGGAGTCAGCCGTCTCGGACAGGACCCTGGACATTTTCCTCGAATGCGCTTTCTTTACACCCCAAGCCATCATGGGGAAGGCCAGACAGCATGGATTGCATACCGATTCTTCCCATCGATTCGAACGTGGGGTGGATCCGAACCTGCAGCGCCGGGCTTTGGAAAAGGTCACCCACCTGATTTTAGAAATTGCCGGTGGCACCCCAGGCCCTGTGGTGGAAACGGTTTCACAGCCCCATCTGCCAAAAAGAAATCCGGTGAGGCTGCGCGCCCAACGCGTCGAAATGCTGTTGGGAAAAGGATTGCCAGAGAAGGAGATCGTCGGGATCTTCCAGCGTCTTGGCATGGAAGTCAAACCATTGGAGCCGGGTGAGTGGCAGGTCACCCCCCCGAGTTTCCGGTTCGATATTTCCATTGAGGCTGACCTGATTGAAGAGTTGGCGAGGATCGAAGGGTATGACCGTCTACCCGTGCGATTGCCAAATCTGCCAGCCTTGCTGCAAGGAGTTCCAGAGGGAAGGTTGCCAGACACTCGGGTGCAGGACCATCTATGTGATCGTGGTTACCGTGAAGCCATTACCTACAGTTTTGTCGAATCACAGTTACAGCAAAAACTTTTCCCGGATCTAGAGGCGATTTCCCTGGCCAACCCGCTTTCGTCTGAAATGAGTGTGATGCGCACCAGCCTGTGGCCCGGATTGTTGATTGCCGCCCGCCGAAATATCAACCGGCAGCATGAGCGGGTACGGCTGTTCGAGTCGGGGCTGTGCTTTTTCCGCAAGGGTGGGAAAATCCGCCAGGAGAATAGGCTGGCAGGCATTGCCATAGGGCCGGTCTATCCGGAACAGTGGGGTGAACCTGTCAGGGCATTGGATTTCTTCGACCTGAAGGGGGATGTGGAATCGCTGTTGGCCTTGACCTCCAGGCATCAGGAGATCCGTTATCTGCCAGCCACCCATCCTGCACTGCATCCGGGACAGACGGCACGAATCTGCCAGCGGGGAAGTGATAAGACCCTCGGATGGTTGGGTATGC
>JALVSV010000169.1:0-1333 GCA_027024125.1 Methylothermaceae bacterium
CGCATCCCAGTTCTCGCTCGCCAGGCGGCTGAAGGCCGTCTCCCGGGTGGGGTCGAGATTGCTGTGGTGCTCCAGCACCGCCTGGGGGAAATCGGCGAATACCGCACGAAACACCTCGGCGGTCTGCTCGATGATGCTGGTGTAGGGAATCACGTAGATGATGCGGCGCTTGCCGTGAATGAGCGCATGACGCAACGCGAAAGCCAGGGATGAAAGCGTCTTGCCGCCACCGGTGGGGACGGTGAGCGAAAACAGGCCAGGAGCGAGACTTGCCGCCCGGCGGCAGTCTTCCAGAACGTGACGACGCCAGGCGTTGAGGCTGCCCGGCTCGCCGGGATCGAACCGGGCCAGACAGGCGGTCAAGGCGGTTTCCAACTGCGCCAGAGAGACGTCACTGCCGCGCCGCACCGCCTGATCCGGGGCCATGAAGGCTTCCGTGTCGAGAAAGTCGGCATCCACCAGGCAGGAAAACAGCATCCGGATCCAAAAGGCGGGATCGGCGCCAGCGGGAGGGTTCGTGGCGGGTGGCCGCCCCACGGTGATTTCTGCCGGTGCGTGGGACAGGGCTTCTTCCAGCAGATGGCGTTGCTGCAGGCGAATCTCCAGTGCCCCCTGTCCCGATTCTCCAGACCAGTCCGGCAACCCGGCGTGATGACCGGAAATCAGGTAAGCGACGATCCGGCCGAAAATATTACCACCCTGAGGCATCCAGGCGGCAAACCGCTCGATGGCATGGATCGCCCCGGCGGTGGAATGATCCACCCGGCCTTTACCTTCGATATGGGCATTTTCGCGTTCGTACCCGGATGCATTGCGGATGTAGTCTTGGAAGGCGGGGCGGTATTTTCCCAGGTCGTGCCAAAAACCGGCCACTTCCGCCCAATCCCGCCCGAAGCCCAAGGCAAAATCGGCGGAAAGCCGGGCGACGCCGTGCAGATGATTGGCCAACGAATGGAGTTCGAAATCAGATTCGGTGGCTTTGACATGGGCCAAAGGAACGGTATCTGCCATATCATTCCTACAATCTACGAGAGGGCATTACGTATGCACGTTAACAAGTCCTTTACAATTCAGAAATGAAATTGAAAGAAGACGAAAAGTCAGCCTTATCAGGCAACCAATTTTAGGGTATCGTTGATTAGTAAAGAAAAAGTTCAGCTCGTGCTTGGTTCAGTTATCGAAACATCTCATTGTCACTAATTGCATCCATTTGTTCAAAGGTGATTTCTGGTTAGAGCAGGACCACGTCATTTAAACACGTAAAGGATTGAATGAAGGGACAGGTGGTCTGCTTCGAAAAACGCCGTAAATACCTCCCTGTAGGCTCCACGCC
>JALVSV010000169.1:1343-5990 GCA_027024125.1 Methylothermaceae bacterium
GCTAAGGTATGGACAGCTGCTTGTCCACCAGCAAGGGACCATCATTTTTTCATAATTGCAGAATTTGCGCATACGGCCATTGTCATCGGTGTCTTCAGACGGAAAAAACAATGGGGGTGGAAGTTGAGGTCAGGCGAGATATGCCATGGGTGGAGGTGTCGAACACGTCCGGGATATGGGTATAATCCAGATGCATATGTAGTGGTGAACCGTTCTGGGATTCCACCTGGACATTCGATTGATGGGCCGTGCTGGATTCGAACCAGCGACCATCGCATTAAAAGACCTGTTGCCAGTCGTAACTGTTGTTACAAATCATAGAGTTAAATTGATCTTCCCCGTGCGAACGTGACACAAACTGACACAATTTTGCTTGGCGTGACACGAGTCTGTCACGATTTGGTCACGCTGATGTGGCAACAATCCAGGAGGGATTGGTCGGGAAATCCGGGAGGATCAATCGATTTCGATCAGTTTTTCTCCCGAGCTGAGGGCTTGGAGAATGTCCGGCAGCAAGCGGGCCAAAGCGGTTAGGAGTTGGGGCGGGTGGTATTACCAAAGCGGGTGGCAACTGGGCGTCCACCAGAAAGCGCATTTTCAAGCGCTGAGCATGATTCGGTGATCGGTTTGATGTGCTGCGTATTCCAGCGCTGCAGTGATGTCATCGTCTTCAAGGTACGGGTAATCTTCCAGGATTTCCCGCCGTGTTGCGCCGGCGGCAAGCATTTCCAGGATGTCGCTGACACGAATTCTCAGTCCACGAATGCAGGGACGTCCGCCACAGACAGCCGGCTCGACTGTGATGCGATTCAATGATGGTCAGAATTCCTTGGGGGGCAGGCTCAGTGCCGCCGAGGAGCAGGAATTCCGCTCCTGAACGATAAAAATGTACAATGAATATGTACATAATTGATAGGCGAGAGCCCCTTATGCGAGCAGTCAATATCAAAGAAGCCAGGGAACGATTACGTAAACTGCTGGATGCCGTCATTGCTGGCGAGGAAGTTGTCATCTGTCGGCGGGACAAGCCGGTGGCTAAACTGGTTAGGATCACAGAGAAACCGGCATTTTCAGATCGCAGGGAGTTTCGAAACCGGATTGGCCAGGCGAAAACTCCCGCAGCCAAAGTGATCAGAGAACTGAGGGAAGAGCGGGGTTGATGCGCTATTTCGATACCAGCGCGCTGCTCCCTTATTACCGCCCGGAGCCGCTCAGCGATCAGGTGCAAGAGCTTCTTGTCGCCTCTGAGGATCCGGTGCTGATTAGTGTTTTGACCGAAATCGAGTTTGCTTCGGTCCTGGCTAGGCTGGTCCGGATGAATGAACTTGACGATTCGCGCGCCGGCCTGATTCAGGCCGCCTTTCAGGAGGATATCCGTCGGGGATGTTATCGAGTGCTCGATCTGCACCGGGAGCACTATCACCTGGCCCGGGACTGGCTGTCGGGCCGGGTTACCTCTCTCCGAACCCTGGATGCCTTACATTTGGCCCTGGCAGCGTTGGAAAATGCCGAGATGATCACCGCCGACAAAGTCATGGCGATAGCGGCCGGTCGTTTCTCTGTTCAGGTATTGATGCTTTGATGGTGTCTGTGAAGTGGTATACCTCTGGTTCAGGTCAATCTGGATGAGGTGAAGACCCGGTTCTCCAAGCCTCCCGGGACTGTGGAAACAGGTGAAGGGATCGCGAGAATGACGCATTCTGCCATCGCGGCAACAGGATTGGGCGGATGCATTCCAGCGGGTGGAAGTGCGCCTGGCGTGAGGTTAGGCTGCCGAGCGACGGCCAGAATAGCAAAGGGCCGCACAATTTATGGCACACGTTTGGCCGTAGGCTTCAAGCAGCCGGGGTACCGTTCGAAACCGTGAAGTACTCTTGTATCACACTGACGGTGACATCACCTTACATTATTCCCCGGCAGAATTGGGGGAATTGATCGCAGCAGTGTAGAGACTGGTGGACATGGAGTCCGAAAAAACTCCGCCAATCACCCCGCTACGTAATAATGTTACCGTAAGCGGTTGAAACTGAATGGGCCGTGCTGGATTCGAACCAGCGACCATCGCATTAAAAGTGCGGTGCTCTACCAACTGAGCTAACGGCCCACGAAAGGTTGGTTATTCTAAGCCAAAATATCCAAAATGCAAATAGGGTGGCTGAGAAAGCTGAGGCCCTAATTTCCAAATGCTGGAACCCCTTGGCTGGGCTAATATATAGCTATCGTTGACAAGATCACTGGGAAGGCGTGTCAGGATGATGGTAAACGTGGGACTGGACGATGCTGACAGGGCAGTGGCTTCTCTGAAAAGACAGCCCAGGCCCGTGCCACTGTTTTGTGGCGTGCAGTTCTATGCCTGGGGCGATACCGAATATATTCCGAACCTGCTTGGCATTGCCAACCCCGAGCACAAGCCTTTTGCCGAATTATGGATCGGAGCACATCCCGATCTGCCGGCAGAAGCGGTGATAGACGGCGTCAAGGTGCGGCTGGACAGGCTGCTCAGGGAGATCCCCGAAACTCTTCTGGGTACGAAGGCCATGGCAGAATATCAAGGTCAGCTTCCATTTTTGATGAAGATCCTGGCTGCGGGAAAACCCTTGTCAATCCAGGTTCATCCTGACAAGCGGCAGGCGGAAGCGGGATATGCGCTTGAGGAGCAGCGGGGTATTCCCTTGGATTCGCCGCAAAGAAATTACCGTGATCGCAATCATAAACCGGAGCTGCTGTGTGCCTTGACGCCATTTTATCTGCTCAAGGGATTTCGGCCCGAAGCGGAAATTGAAAAAGTGTTGGCGGAAGTTCCAGAGTGGAGAGGGTTGCTGGAGTGTTTCCGTCTGAAGGGGCTGCGGGGGTTTTACAGTTTCCTGATGACGAGACCCCAGGGGGAAGTGGATGCACTGTTGCTACCGCTTTTGAGTCGGTTGCGAAGCCGGGGTGGATATACCAGGGAACAGCGTGAGTATTGGTTGCTGTTGGCCGATGAGCTTTACTCCCAGAAAGGGCAACACGATCGTGGCCTGTTTTCTATCCTGTTGTTGAATTTCCTTTGTCTCCAGCCGGGTGAGGGGGTTTTTCAGGGCGCTGGAGAGCTGCATGCCTATCTGCAGGGGGTGGGAGTGGAGATCATGGCCAATTCCAACAATGTCCTGCGAGGGGGATTGACCCCCAAACACGTGGATGTGCCTGCTTTACTCGAGATCCTGAAATTCGATGGCCACAAAGCTCAGGTTCTGCTTCCCAGGTATCAGGGGCTGGAAGCACTCTACGAAGTGCCAGTTGAAGAATTTCTCCTTAGTCGGATCGAACTTGGAGATGATGTTTCCTTCAATTCTTCAGGGCCTCTGCGACTGGGGATTGTACTCGAAGGTGCCTTGGAAGTTATTTGGGGTGGTGGCCGAATCAGACTACGCCGCGGTCAGTCCTATTTGATACCCCATGGATGCGGATGTAGCTTTCATTCTCAGCGGCATGCGGTCATCTACCAGGGGGCCTGCCGCTATTGAAA
This sequence comes from Methylothermaceae bacterium, assembly GCA_027024125.1. Classification (GTDB taxonomy): domain Bacteria; phylum Pseudomonadota; class Gammaproteobacteria; order Methylococcales; family Methylothermaceae; genus Methylohalobius. The sequence continues at coordinate 4,849 of JALVSV010000169.1, forward strand.
TTGTGATCCCTGCCGTTTAAGGGTACAATTTCCAGTTTTTTACGGCGAATGTACCCATTCGCTCCTTGCTTTACTACCGATGTAGGAAGCTGTTACAAACCGTAAGGAGCTAAATTATATGCGACACTACGAAATCGTGTTTTTGGTCCATCCGGACCAAAGTCCACAGGTTCCAGCCATGATCGAGCGTTATCGTGCCATGATTGAAGACCAGGGAGGCAGGATCCACCGCCTCGAAGACTGGGGGCGACGCCAGTTGGCCTATTCGATCCAGAAATTGCACAAGGCGCATTACCTGTTGATGAATATCGAATGTAGCGATAAAACCATTGCAGAGTTGCAAAGCCACTTCCGTTTCAACGACGCCATTCTTCGTGAATTGATCATCCGCCGGGAAGAAGCGGTCACCGAACCTTCTCCCATGGTCAAGGAGATGGAGAAGGAGCGCCGCTCGGCTCCAGCCGAAACCAAGCCTGAGGTTGAGGAAGAAGTTGATAGCGAAGAAGTCGTCAACGTACCTTCCGAAGAAGAGCCACCCGTATCCTGAATCAATTCGAAATCGTAGAGGTCAATCATGGCAAGATATATCAGAAGACGCAAATATTGCCGTTTCACGGCGGAAGGGATCAAAGAGATCGACTACAAGGATCTCGATATGCTGAGAGAATACATCACCGAGACCGGGAAGATCGTCCCAAGCCGGATTACCGGAACCAGCGCCAAGTATCAGCGCCAGCTGGCCACGGCGATCAAACGCGCACGTTATCTTTCCCTGCTGCCTTATTGCGACGCGCATAAATAACCTCTGAACGTCATCCCATGAAATTCATCGCCGCCTTCATCATGCAGGGGCGCATGCAGGCGATCGCCGTTGCGGCGACCAGCCTGATGCTGGCGCTTTTGCTGCCGCCCCTGAGCCTGCTTTCTGCAGCCGTGGTGGCTCTGGTGAGCCTGCGCATGGGGTGGCGAGAGGGACTCAACACCCTGTTGGCTGCCGCCTTGGCATCAGGACTGCTGGGTGCCATCGTACTGGGTAATTTCACGTTTCCAGCCATCTATGGCCTGATATTGTGGTTACCGATGTGGGGTATGGCGCTCGTTCTGCGTCAAAGCCGAAATATCGGCTGGACCGTAGAATTGAC
>JALVSV010000170.1:0-1815 GCA_027024125.1 Methylothermaceae bacterium
GCTTTCGGCCACCATCGGCACCGGTAACATCGCCGGTGTCGCCACTGCTATCGCTTTGGGTGGGCCCGGAGCAGTCTTTTGGATGTGGCTGACGGCACTGTTCGGCATGGCGACCAAATACGCCGAAGCCGTGCTTGCAGTGCATTTCCGTGAACAGGATGCTTTGGGGTTGTATGTGGGTGGCCCCATGTACTACATCCGCAATGGGCTGGGAAAGGGCTGGTGCTGGCTGGGGTGGGTCTTCGCGCTGTTCGGTATGGTGGCCGCCTTCGGGATCGGAAACATGGTTCAGGCCAATTCGGTGGCCGATGCGCTGGGATCGGTTTGGCAGGTTCCTTCTGGGTGGACCGGCGGGGTATTGTTGGTGTTGACTGGAGCTGTGATTCTGGGTGGTATTCGCAGAATCGCCCAGGTGGCTTCGAAGCTGGTGCCACTGATGGCGCTGGCCTATTTTATTGCCGCAGGGGCTATCCTGGTCCTGCACTGGCAGGAGTTGCCAGCGGCGCTGAATCTCATCGTGACCAGTGCCTACGATTCCTCCGCTGCCGCTGGCGGGGTGGTGGGTGCCGCGGTTTGGGCGGCGATCCGCTATGGGGTGGCGCGTGGTATTTTCTCCAACGAGGCGGGGCTGGGCAGTGCGCCCATCGCCCACGCCGCAGCCAGGACCGACGATCCAGTACGCCAGGGCATGGTGGCGATGTTGGGAACCTTCATCGATACGCTGATCGTCTGCACCCTCACCGCGCTGGTGATTCTCGTCAGTGGACTATGGAACGATGGCAGCAATGGGGCGGCGCTGTCGACCGCCGCTTTCGAGGCCAGTCTTCCCGGATACGGGGCCTATATCGTCAGCGGGGGCCTGGTCGTCTTTGCCTTCACTACCATCCTGGGATGGAGTTACTACGGCGAGCGCTGTGCCGAATTCCTGTTCGGTGTGCGGGTGATATTACCCTATCGGTTGCTGTGGCTCATGGCCATCCCTCTCGGCGCGTTGGGGAAGCTCAATACCATCTGGTCCATTGCCGACGTCATGAATGGGCTGATGGCATTGCCCAATCTGATTGCACTGTTGCTTCTCAGTCCATTGGTGTTTCGCCTGAGTCGTTACGAGAGGCATGGGAAACATCAAGATAACGCCCCCCATGCGCCTGCCATCACCCCGGAAGATGAAAGACAAGGGTAGATACTGAGCAGGCGCCGTAGGTGAGCATGCCAATTTGGTTCATCTCGCCGCAGAGGTAAGGGGGATTTGAAGGGTTTTCTCTGCGCCCTCTGCGGTGAGATGCATTTAAGCAGATCAGGCAGGGCTCCGTCATCTATTCAGGCCGGGGCAGGTGGTCTGCTTCGAAAGCCTCGCCGGCAGGGAGGCCGGCGTGGAGCCTACAGGGGCGAGTCCGGACCGAAAGTCCAGTGAACTTTCGCAGCCGGGCGAGCGCCCAAACAGGGAAGTTTGGGCAGGGCTTTCTTGCGCAGCAGGACTGCACAGCAAGAAAGTATTCACGGCGTTTTTCGAATCAGACCACCTGCCCCTGCAATCAATCGTTTGTATGTTTAAATGACGTGGCCTTGGCAGATTAGGTGATGACCGTAGGACCTTGCCGGCCGCTGCGGCTTTTCACCTCGCTCAACTGTTCGGCCAGGTCGATCAGATCGGTCAGAGCCTGTTGGGTATCCAGGTCGTGCTTGTCGGTGTCAGGCTCATAGCGCTCGATGTAGATGCGCAGGGTGGCCCCCTCGGTTCCGGTGCCGGACAATCTGAACACCAGGCGTGCGTCGGGTTCCAGGAGAATACGAAGTCCCTGGCCTGAGGTGACG
>JALVSV010000170.1:1825-5987 GCA_027024125.1 Methylothermaceae bacterium
GGTAGGCGGCAATGGTGCGGGGGGTGTTTTGAAAGTTGAGGTCAAGGGTATGGATTTGCATACATCCAGCGGATAAAGCGGGACAAGGTGGGCGGGATCAGGAGGTGGGGCCAGCGAGGCCGGCAGGGCGGGTATTTGACTTCGCAGATGCTCCATGATGCCTTGTGCGGTTTCCAGGTCGATACCCTCGTAGTCGTGGCGGCTGTAGAAATTGCGCCCAAAGCGTTGCCAATGTTCCCTCACCAGCTCGGCCACGGGTTTGCCCGTGGTCACGACGATGTCGAGCCAGAACAGAACCGCCCAAAGGCCATCCTTCTCGCGGACGTGATCTGAACCGGTGCCGAAGCTCTCTTCCCCACACAGGGTGATTTTCTCCGCATCGAGCAGATTGCCGAAGAACTTCCAGCCGGTTGGGGTCTCGAAGCAGGGGATTCCCAGGGCCTGCGCCACCCGGTCGACGGCTTTGCTGGTGGGCATGGAGCGTGCCACTCCCTTCAACCCTTCCTGGTAGCCCGGCGCCAGATGCGCGTTGGCGGCAAGGACTGCCAGGCTGTCACTGGGAGTGACGAAGAAATTCCTGCCCAGAATCATGTTGCGGTCCCCATCGCCGTCGGAGGCGGCGCCCAAGGTGGGTGCATCGGGAGCATACATCTTTTCCACCAGCGTCTTGGCATAGGTCAGGTTGGGATCGGGATGGCCACCGCCGAAGTCTTCCAACGGGACGGCGTTGATGACGGAACCGGATGCTGCGCCCAACTCCCTTTCCAGGATTCTCTTGGCATAGGGACCTGTGACTGCGTGCATGGCGTCGAAACAAAGACTGACCTGCCCGGAGGTCAATGCCTGCCGCATCCTGTCGAAGTCGAACAACCGGGCCATCAGGTCTGCATAGTCGTCCACGGGATCGATGATCTCAATCACGGTGTCACCAAATTGGTGTTCTGCCACCCGATCGAGATCGACCTCCGGGATCCGGGCGATCCGGTATTCGGTGATCTCCTGGCTGCGCCGGTAGAAGGCATCGGTGTATTTTTCCGCTGCCGGGCCTCCGTTATCGGTATTGTATTTGATGCCGAAGTCCCCGTCCGCACCCCCGGGGTTATGGCTGGCCGACAATATGAGACCTCCCAACGCCTGGTTCTTACGGATCAGATGAGAGGCTGCGGGCGTGGACAATATGCCCCCCTGACCCACCAGCAGCCTGCCGAAACCCGCAGCAACCGCCATTTTGAAGATCGTCTGTAAGGCCTGACGGTTGTAGTAGCGTCCGTCGCCCCCGAGAACCAGCGTTTTTCCTTGCTTGTCGGGCAGGCAGTCGAATATGGACTGTACGAAGTTTTCCAGGTAATTGGGGTTTTCCAGAAAAACCCGGGTTTTCTTGCGCAGCCCGGATGTTCCAGGCTTTTGGTCAGAATAGGCTGTGGTCTTACGAACTTCGATTTGCATGGTTGTCATCCCCATTTACCTTGTCTTTCGTATATTATTTATATATTCGGCCAGGAGCTGGACCACACATAGGATGGTAACCGTGGAAGCCCAGATGGAGCAGATGGATATGTGTTGAGTTGGCCGATATCTAAGGTTCGAACGATTGAGTTGCATCGAGTTTAACATCAAGACCGGTGGTCGGTACATGAGCATGAGACAATGGATATGGCTTGTTTGGGGCGTATGGTTGGGTATGCATGCAATCCTATCGTCGGCGCAGCCTGGGAATGAGGTATGGGTGCTGGTGGAAACAGGCAAGCAGCGCCTTATGGTGATGCAGGGGGACAGGCCGGTAGACACCTTCGAGGGCATTTCCTTCGGTCGCAATGGGGTCACTAGGGAAAAAGTCAGCGGAGACAACAAAACCCCCTTGGGGGTTTTTCACATTGCCTGGGTCAATGACAGGAGTAAATATCACCTCTTCTTCGGCCTTGACTATCCCAACTTCTCTTACATCAAGTGGGGATGGCGGCGGGGAATGCTGGATGTACCCACGTTGCGTGCTTTTATTCGTGCCAATTACCAATCCGCCATTCCTCCTCAAAATACTCCGTTGGGAGGTTATATTGGTATCCATGGTCTGGGAAAGGCCGACCGCCGCATTCATGGGCGGTTCAATTGGACCCGTGGCTGTATCGCCTTGACCAATTCGCAAATTGATCGTCTGCGTCGCTGGGTTGGTGTGGGGACGACGGTCGTTATCCGCTAAACTGAGTGGATTTTTGACTTGAACCCAATTTTTGTGTGATTATTTCCCTTGTATAAATTTCAATAATCAACAAGGGGGATAGTCTTATGTTCAAAACTACAGCAAAAATCGCTTCGCTTGCCATTGCTTTGGGTGTGTTCGCCGGATGTTCAGCCAACAAGGAAATGGTGGAAGCCGACCATCTGCGCATTCAGGAGCTGGACAAACTGGTTCAGGCTCAGGGTAAGAAGATTCTGGAAGTGGAACTCACGGCCAATAACGCACTTGCTGAAGCCAACAATGTGGCCTCGACTGCAGCTGAGGCCAAGGCCATGGCGCAAAAATGCCAGCAAGCCTGTGAAGCCCACATGGACAAGGTTTTCCACAAATCCATGATGAAATAACTACCTGGCATCACCCATCAGGTGTGAATCCTCAGGCCCTGCACTTTGCGGGGCCTGTTTCGTTGCATATGCCATACGGTCCTGACTGCTGAAGAGGAGGAGATCTTGACCGGGATGCCCTGTTGTTTTTGCAGTGCCTCTCTCAAAGCGCGTCCGTTGATGGAAACCGATCTGCCTGCGGTCTTGCGTTCTATCAATGTCAATGCTTGTTCGAGCATTTTTTCATAGGACTGCGATTCTTCTTCCAGTGGGGGATGTACCTCGATATAGAGATCGTCTGCGAACCAACCGACCTTTATGGGCTGGTTGATCAGGGTCACCGGGGTCCCCACCTTGATTTCGGGGAACAGACGCTCGATGTCTTCAGGATACATCCGCACGCAACCATGGGTGACTCGCATGCCAATCCCCAGAGGTTTGTTGGTGCTGTGAATCAGGTAACCTGGAATCCCAAGCCTCATGGCATATTCACCCAGAGGATTGTCGGGACCGGCGGGAACCACGTCGGGTAGGATTTCCCCATCCAGGGCGTGTTCCTTCTTGATGGATTCCGGGGGGCGCCATTCGGGATCCTTGACCTTGGCGACGATCTTGGTGGTACCCAGAGGTGTCGACCAGTCCATTCTGCCAATGCTGACCGGATGGGTCACGACTTTTGGGGGCTCTCCCGTGCGAGGTTTTGGAAAGTAGTACATGCGCATTTCCGGAATATTGAGTACGATACCCCGGTATGGGGCTTCCGGAAGAATGAACCTCTTGGGCAACAGGACCTCTGCGCCTTCAGGAGGCGACCAGCGATTCAACCCGGGATTGGCGAGTTTGATTTCGTTCTGACCGATGTCGAAACGCCGCGCTATTTCCAGTAAATTTTCATTTTTCTGTACCCGGGTCGTGGTCAGTGAACCGACCAGTTCCACATCGGCCGGTGGAAGTGTGAACGTATCGGCATAGGAAACCGTGACCTGCGCACAGATTGACAATATGAGTGGAAAATATTTTCTCATGGCCCTTCAGGACTTCCTGTTTATGGATAGAATACCATTGAAGATTGTTATAACCCATATCGTGAGACATGGGTTATAGAATAGGATATCGACAACGGCAACGAGTTCATTCGATGAAGTTACGCGGCCCATGGCTTAGGGGCCGGTTATTGCGGCGCTATAAAAGGTTCTTGGTGGATGTGGAACTTAGAGACGGAAGCCACCTCACTGCCCATACTCCCAATACGGGATCTCTCAAGGGGTGTGCCGGGCCAGGCATGCCTGTCTGGTTGCGGGACACCCGGGATGACAAACGCAAATATCGGTACTCTTGGGAACTGGTTGAGCCCAGACCCGAGGTTTTGGTGGGGATTCATACCGGGCTGAGCAATTCCCTGGTCAGGGAAGGGATCGAGTCTGGTGGCATCGAACCCCTGCAGGGGTATGACACGATCCGCAGCGAGGTGCGTTACGGGTACGAACGCAGCCGGATCGATCTGCTGCTGGAGATGCGGGGGAGACCTGCCTGTTTTGTGGAAGTGAAGAATGTCACCCTGGTTGAGGAGAGTATTGCGATGTTTCCCGATGCAGTCGGTGTG
>JALVSV010000171.1 GCA_027024125.1 Methylothermaceae bacterium
CCAAGGCCGGGATAGATTACGGACTTGGTATAAAGGGTATTTTGTATTGCGGAATTTTCCGCAATACAAAAGACAATTTATACCAAGTCCGAAATCTATCCCGGCCTTGGCTTGTCTATGCACGCTTGGACTTGGATTTCCCTATCCAGTCTTCCCGGGAAAAGCAGAAGCTCCCACGCCCTGAGGGTGATCACTTCAAACTTCCATTGAAATTTCCAGGCTGACTAGCCACCTTCCCCTCTCTTATTCCAGAATACCGCAAAAAAATCAGGTGGCTGGCAAAAGTTCATTCCTGATTTCCTCCAAAACCCGACTATACTTAGTCAATTGAGGGGGTATTATTCTTGAGAAGGGTAGCATATGATCAAAGAAATCGATTTGGAGAAACTGATCCTCATCGCCGGCGGGCACAGTGCGTTCCAGCTTTTGTGGGCTGGGGTTCAGCAGGGAGTGTTCGACCAACTTTCGGAAAATCCGGGCATGGACCGGGCGGAATTATGCGAAAAGATAGGGCTGCAGGACTATCCGGCGCAGATTCTTCTCACTGGGTTGACCGCGCTTGGGCTGATCCGCAAGGATGGAGACATGTATTTCAATGCTCCTTTGACAGAACAAATGCTGGTCAGCGGCAAGGAAGGCTCGGGGGCGCCGATTCTGGGTTGGCAGGCGCAAATCGTCTATCCCGGTCTCAAGCATTTCGTCGAATCGCTGCGTCAGTCCACCAATGTTGGACTGGAGGAATTTCCAGGGCAGGGAAACACACTGTACGAACGGTTGACCAGTCATCCAGGGTTGGAGCAGGTGTTTCAGGACGCCATGTGCGCCCTCTCCCTCCAAGCCAATGACCACCTGCGCCACGCCTATGACTTCAGCCGGTTTTCCCATATCGCCGACATCGGCGGCGGCGATGGTACCAACGCCATTGCCCTGGCGAAGCATTACCCGGATTTACGAGTCACCGTTTTCGACTACCCGTCCGTGTGCGAGATCGCCCGCCAGAAGGTCGCCGAAGCCGGTCTCGGTGACCGGGTGTCGGTCTGCCCTGGCGATCTGATGCGCGACCCCTTTCCGCCTGACATCGATTCCGTCATCTATTGTCATGTGCTACCTATCTGGTCGCAGGAGAACATGCTCAAACTACTCGGAAAGACCCATGCCTCCTTGCCGAAGGGTGGGAGCGCCCTTATTTTCAACATGATGGGTAACGACGACGAGACCGGTCCTTTGAGCACCGCCCTGGGCAATCTGTATTTCCTTGCCATCGCCTCGGGCCAGGGGATGCTCCATCCATGGAAGGTGTATGAAGCGTCACTGCGTCAGGCAGGTTTCTCGACCATCGAGAGGATCTCCGGCCTGCCCCTGGACCACGGGCTGATCGTGGCAGAAAAATAATCGTCCCCGGAAAACGTCACCACTTGTTCCTACGGCTCAGGTGGTGACGCCAGCCGGAAAACCTGAAATGGGGCGGTCACAGAGTCTTAGATTTGTCGCCGCGTCTCGCATCGAGTTGTTCCCTGGCTCTTCGGGCCAATTCCATATAGCGCCTGCGCAAAATCTCCAACTCCTCTTCCTCCATTTCCTCAAGATCCAGCAACATGTTTTCCGCTTGGTCCACGGCGCGGATGAGTTCGTCGAGTTTGATCTGGATGGCGTCGGTATCGCGGTTCTGGGTATGCTGGATGACGAACACCATCAGAAAGGTCACGATGGTGGTGGCAGTATTGATGATGAGCTGCCAAGTGTCGCTGAAACCGAACACAGGGCCACTCAACATCCACACCAGAATGATGAAAATAGCGATATTGAAAGCGATGGGCCGGCCCGCCAGGCGCGCCACCACCCTGGCAAACCGGTCGAACCGGCTGTTCCAGTAATGGGTATCCACCCCCAGCCTGCTGAACCACCGTTCCATGCCGGCAAGGATCTCTTCTGCTTTGTTTGCCACCGATCTCTCCTCCTCTGTCATTGTGTTTTTTGCCGTACAAACATACGGAAATCCAGTCAATCCCTCAAGATCTTTCTCACTCTGGGTCGGATCATAAAATAGATTCCCAATCCGATTGCATCGGCAACCAAGTCGGCAAGGGAAGCGGTGCGATAGCAGGTGTAAAACTGCAATATTTCGATTCCGATTCCCACCAGCAAAAGGGAAAGAAAATTCTCCCAGTCGAACCGGCGGCCAGGAACAGCCAGGTCTGCCAGCAACCCCAGCAGAAAGAAAGCCAAAGCGTGAGCCACCTTGTCGGCACCGGCCACCCCTGAAACCGGGAACTGATGCAGTATCGCAACGACAGGAAGCAACAAAAGGTAAGCAGCCAGACACAAACGGCAAAGAAACAGCAGGACAATTCGGCTGCCAGACCTCACCGCCGGGCGTTTTGTTCCTGTTGGTATTCACGCAGTTTCATCAGGGCATAGACCGTTTCCAGATGGGGTACAGGCACCTGTTCGCGTTGCCCTGCCCGGACCGCGTTGCCAAGAATCGCCTCGGTCTCCATGGGACGGCCAGCCTCGAAATCCAGCAACATGCTGGTCTTGTAGGGTGGCATCTTGCGAGTATCGGCGATATTTCTGTCGACGACGTCTGCAGACAAAGGATGTCCTGTTGCAGCTGCAATAGTGCAGACCTCTTCCATCAATTGGCGCACCAGAGACTCCTGGGTAGACAGGATATCGCTGGTGTAAAGCCCTCCCGAGAGCACCGACAGGGGATTGAAGGGGGCATTCCAGACACATTTCCGCCATCTGGCAGCAACGATGTCCTCCATCGCCCTGGCTTTGATGCCGGCGGACTCGAAGAGCTCACATAGAACCGACACCCTGGGACCTACACCACTTGGCCAGTTTCCCAGCATCAGATTGCCATAGGCCTGATGCCACACCTGTCCAGGGGCGGTGCGGCTGGTACAGACGAAAGCCAGGCCGGAGATCAGCTCATTAGCGGGGAAAGCCCGGGCGATCTCCTCCTCGATTTCGACGCCGTTCTGTATCAGCACGATGGCGGTGTCGGGACCGACGGCCCCCTTGATCAGCGCGGCCCGATCGATCTGGGGCAGAACCTTGGTGCACAAGACGACGTAGTCGGGTGACTCGCCAACTTCCCCTGCCTCCCGCAGGACGGCAGCCGGCTCGAACTGCCACTCACCCAGGGTGCTGCGTATCTCGATACCGCATTCGGCAACCACCGCATAATCGGATCGGCACACCAGAGAAACCTGTGCTCCCGCCTTGGCCAGGAGGGCGCCATAGAACCCCCCGATGGCTCCGGCACCGACAATCAGCACCTTCATGGTCATTCCTCCAGGTATTGTTTGAGGAAAGGGATGGTCAACCTGCGTTTGGCTGCCAGCGTGGCGTGGTCCAAACGGTCCAGCAGCCGCCATAACGAGGGGATGTCACGGGGATAACGGTTGAGAAGGAACCTGGCCACCTGGGTGGTCAGCTCCAGCCCCAAATGCCGGGCGCGCATCTGCAGTGCTGACAGCTTGTCCTCGTCACCCAGAGGTTGCAGCTGCAGGGTCAGTCCCCAGGCCAGGCGGGTACGCAGATCGTTCAGGCAGATAGGCAGTCGGGCCGGCGGCAGCCGGGAAGCAACAACCAGACGGGTACCACTCTCCCGCAGGCGATTGAAGCAATGGAATACCTCCCGTTGCCAGTGTTCGTCTGCGGCTATGGCCTCGATGGTATCGATGCAGACCAGCCCATAGTGCTCCAGCCCCTGCAACAATTCAGGCGGATGAGTTCTCAGCTCGGCCAGGGGCAGATACAGCACCGTGTTCCCTGCCCCGTGAGCGGCGCGGCAACAGGCCTGCAGCAGATGGCTCTTGCCAGTACCCCGATCACCCCACAGGTAGATGAACGGCTCCCCCTCGCCGAGGGCGCATTGTTGCAGGGCTGCAACCACCTCCCGGTTGCTACCGGGGTGGAACTGCTCGAACCCCGGCTGGTCGTTGAAGGTCAGTTGCAGCGGCAGCTGGGACAGCATCGGGTTACCGTGAAATAGTGTGGCAGGAAGCAGGGCATTGGTTTTCGGAATGCTGTAAATCCGTCCATGGAAGCTCGGACATGGCCGTCCAGACCATGTACGCCCTCAAACCTACACCCTGCTTCCTCGGTGGTTCTTTCATGCCTCGGGGTGAGAACGGGGTCTTCATGGTCGTACCTTGAAAGTTGCATTGAGGCAGCCGTAGGGTGCATTCCATGCACCAATGAATGGTGCGTAAAACGCACCCTACAATATCTTTCATTTTCTGGGATGATGACAGGCTCATCATGAGCGTTACCGTTAAAGATCAAGAGAAATCACTGCAGAGACGCAGAGAAAAATAATTGTGAAACAACTCTCTGCGACCTTTGCGCCTCAGCGGTGAAAACGGTATTCATGAGATTACCGGAGATTGGTCAACAGAGCTGTGGCCACCTGGGAGAGCCGCTGTCCCAGACACAGGCACAGGCGTTTTTCCTCCTCGCTTAAGGCCGGGTTGCTCTCGCCGGACAGATGGCTGGGTCCATAGGGCGTGCCACCGGTCCTGGTCTCCATCAAAGCCGTCTCCTGGGATGGAATCCCGACGATCATCATGCCATGGTGGAGCAGCGGCATCATCATCGAGATCAGGGTAGTCTCGTGCCCGCCATGCATACTCGATGTGGTCGTGAACACCCCTGCCGGCTTGCCTGCCAACCCTCCGGAAAACCAGACGGAGCTGGTCTGGTCGATGAAGTACTTGAGGGGCGCCGCCATGTTGCCAAAGTGGGTGGGACTGCCCAAGGCAAGCCCGTCGCACTGTTGCAGATCCTCCATGGTGGCATAAGGCGGCCCCTCGGAGGGGATCACATCCTCGGTGGCTTCGCAAAGCGGCGACACTTCAGGCACCGTCCGGACCTTGGCCCGCGCGCCCTCGACGCTCTCCACGCCCCTGGCGATGATGTCGGCCATCCTGGCAGTGGCACCATAACGGCTATAATAAAGCACCAGAATCTCGGCCATGACTCACAGAATCTCCAATACTTTTTCAGGGGGTCTGCCGATGGCGGCCTTGTCCCCGAAAACGACGATGGGACGTTCAATCAGAATGGGGTTTTCCAGCATCGCATCGATCAGCTGGTCGCGGCTGAGGTCCGGATTGTCCAATCCCAGCTCTTTGTATATTTTCTCCTTCTTCCGCATCAGGTCCCGCGGTTGCATGCCCAATCTGGCCAGAATGGCTTCCAGTTCTTCCCGGGAGGGTGGTGTCTTCAGATATTCGACGATCCTGGGTTCGATGCCTTTTTCCCTGAGCAGGGCCAGGGTGGCGCGTGATTTACTGCAGCGTGGATTGTGGTAGATGATGACTTCCATGAGAATTTCCAGATCTGTCTCGGGGTGTTGGTATGGTAAACTGTTTTACAGAAATTGGCACCCACCTTTACCTCAAGCCGTTGAAACCATTGAAATTCATGATGAACCTGGTTTACCCGGGAAGATGGAGCGACGGGGTGCTTGCAATGCAGGCCACAACAGCCTCTGACCACAACCGACCATCCTTAGACAGCCTATGAGCCAACCTGCCGAAGTCCTGTTGCCCCCCAAGGTCCCGCCCCACTCGCTGCAGGCCGAACAATCGGTACTCGGCGGGCTGATGCTCGACCAGGATGCCTGGGACAGGATTGCCGACCGCATCAACGAGGAAGACTTCTACCGCAAGGAGCACCGGCTGATCTTCCGAGCCATCCGCAATCTGACAGAAGACAACTCCCCAAGCGACGTGGTGACGGTCTCCGAACGGCTGGAACAGCGTGGCCAGTTGAAGGAGGCAGGCGGCATGACTTACCTCACTTCCCTTGCTGAAGAAACCCCCAGCGCCGCCAATATCATCGCCTATGCCGACATCGTGCGAGAACGCGCCATTTTGCGCCAGCTCGCCCATGCCGGCACCGAGATCGTGGACTCCGCCTTTCACCCAGAAGGCAGGGAAGTCGACGAACTGCTGGAAATCGCCGAGCAG
>JALVSV010000172.1 GCA_027024125.1 Methylothermaceae bacterium
TGCCCATGGGGTTTCCAAACAGGTCCAGCAGGAGGCCCGGAAACGCAATCTCAAGATCTTCGACGCCACCTGCCCCTTGGTGACCAAGGTTCACATCGAGGTCCATCGCCTTGCAGCCCAGGGCAAGGAAATTATCTTCATTGGTCACGCCGGTCATCCCGAAGTCGAAGGCACGATGGGGCAATATCAGACCGACAACCCCAATGGTGGGATATATCTGGTGGAAACCCCGGATGACGTGGCAAATCTCCAGGTCAACGACCCGGATCATCTGGCCTATGTGACCCAAACCACCTTGTCCATGGATGACACCAAGGCGATCGTCGACGCCCTGCAACAGCGCTTCCCCAACATTGCAGGCCCCAAGAAGGAAGATATCTGTTATGCCACCCAGAACCGCCAGGATGCAGTCAAAAAATTGTCGGAGCAATGTGACGTGGTGCTTGTCGTCGGTTCACCCAATAGTTCGAACTCCAACCGCTTACGGGAAATCGCTGAGAAACTGGGAAAACCTTCTTATCTGCTCGATGACGCAGGTCATTTGCGGCGTGACTGGATCGAAGGCGCTAACACGGTCGGAGTCACTGCCGGAGCTTCGGCGCCTGAAATCCTGGTACAGCAGGTGATAGAAAAACTGCGCCAATGGGGAGGGACCGTTGCCCAGGAGACTCCCGGGGTCGAGGAGAAGGTGACCTTTTCCATTCCCAGGGGACTCAAGCAAAGCGCCTGAATCCACTTCATGTCACGGCTTGGTGACGGGGCCATCTCACCGCCTCGTCACCTTCCAGCTTGCCCCGCAACCAGCGCATGAAATATCCCCTTGGCATATTCCTGCCCGTGACCACGTAATACAGCAAATATTCATTGTTGAGAGTCGAGTCCAATAGCCGCAGGGCCGACTCGGTACCACACAGCAAAAGCTCGTCCTCTGGTTGCAAGATAACCTGACTGTCCGGAAGGAACTTTATGGTACCGTCTTTACTCTTCAGGACGAACGGCACGATTGCGAGTTCATCCTCACGCATCCGGGGATCCCGCAGGATGTCTCCCAGCAGAACCGCAGCCCCCTGTTGCCATGCCCGATACAGCGCTGTAGCCCGCTGCGGCGTCATTAACAGGGTCAACAATTGGGGGGAAGCGTCACCCAGCTTGCTCTTAAGCCTTTGCAGCAAATGATTCATGAAACCTTTGTCGTACAGGTGCTTGTCCACCAGAAAACTAAAAAAAGACTTCAGAAGCGGCGCAATCAGCATAAAAAGCATCTTGCGCGCCGTGACCAGGGAAGGTTGCATGATGATGTCCGCATTGGCGGCGTTGAAAGCGATTTCGTTTTGATGCCGGTTTTGACGGACGATCATGAAAATATCGGGATGGATGCCACGGGCGTGAATCAGAATGCTCAGGTTCAATCCATCATCGTCATTGGCCGCCACCACCCCCACCGCTTTGTGAACCCCCGCAGCCTTGAGAGTCTTGCTGGTTGCCCGTCCCCGGATATAGATGTCTATATCGTGGTCGGAAGGAGCAGGGTCTATGACGGCAGTTTCAATGCCAAAACCTGAAAGGACTTTATAGAGTTCCCGTCCCATGCGCCCGTACCCACAGATAATCCACCGACCAGGGGGAGGAAGGGTGATGTGGGTGTGCAAACTCACCCCCTTGGCGTGGGAAAGCCATTCATTGAGGATATACAGGGAAGGGTTATAGATCGCTGCACCCAATCCCTTGGCAAAGACCTTGAAGGGATCGACGAAATAGGTTTCACTTCCGAGAGTCGCCAGAGTCTCCTCATGAAAAGCCGAAGCAGACATGGCAATGATCTTGAGATCGGGATTGAGCAGGCGTGAGACAGCCGCAATCTTCAGATTGGCCTCCTCGTCGTGGGTCAGGGCGATCACCCCCAGACAAAGGGACGACCGAACACCTGCATCGACCAGGAACTTCGGATCACTGGCATCACAGCACAGGCCGGGCATCGGCACGGTATAATCCCTCAGGTCCAAGGCCCTGATCCTGTGTTCATTCTTGTCCAGAATCGCAGCAGGAATCCCGGCATCGCTCAACCCACGCGCCAGCAGGCTACCGGTATCCCCGAAACCGCAAAGAATATAATAGGGCTTGCCGATTCTTTGCACTGCACGGATGAAGTACCACTCTGCCCTGGCAAGCTGGAAAAACCGGTTCTGGATCAGACGGATGATGGCACCGATGGAATAAAACCATGCGATGACCGTCGCAAACAAACAGAAAATCGCCCAGATTCTCTGAGCATCGTTGAATTCCTGTGGAATCTCACCGAAACCCGTCGTGGTAGCAGTGTACATGACGAAATAGAAGGCATGGAAGATGCTCATCGGCTCTCCATCACGCCCCGGTATCAAGGCCATCCCCAGAATCGCGATGGCATAGACGCAGATGAGCACGATGATGGGGGTGCGCATCTCGCGCAAAACAATGAAGATGACCGGATTACCTGCTTTTGGGCTCGCCATGGATCAACGCCTGAGCATCAACGTCTCGGCCACAACCATAACCACAGAGACGATGTTGGCCACCAGGGCACCACCACTGAGAGAAACGATACTGGCAGTCACATCCGGCGTCAGGCCGGTCTTGGTTACATGAACGACGATAGTCCAGTAGACCGCCGCGGCGATCAGCTGCAGGTCAGCCACCAGACTGGTGGACAACAGAATGGCTCCAATCTGGGTCCGGTCCCCCAACTTCAATCCGGTGGCTATCAGATTGACCACCACCAGCACGAACAACTCATAGACGTTGTGATACTTGGGATTCTCCATCTCACCGAGAAAGAAACCAAAGTTGAGCGTTAAAGCCATCACGATAAAAAAGCCAAAAATGACCTTTTCCAGATTCATTTTTTCCCCCTGTTGTTACATCCAGGCGGTTCACCCGCCTTTACCTGGACCTGGTTTCCAGCGCCGCTTTCCATT
This sequence comes from Methylothermaceae bacterium, assembly GCA_027024125.1. GTDB lineage: Bacteria > Pseudomonadota > Gammaproteobacteria > Methylococcales > Methylothermaceae > Methylohalobius. Next base: position 2,955 of record JALVSV010000172.1, read on the forward strand.
CCCTGCAGGCACTGAAATAGACGTGCTGTCATCACCTCTTAACCCCCCATTGGGGACTCCGTCATCCATTCAGGCCGAGCCAGGCAGCCTGGTTCGAAAGAACCGTGACCCCCTCTCTGCAGGCTCCTCGCCGGCCTCTCTGCCGCCAAGTCTTTCGAATCAGACCACCCTGCCATCCTTTCTTTGTTCAAATAACCAAGCACTGGCTCTTCATTGCACCGGCATGCTGTGAGCATAGCCCAACAGAGGGGAAATATTCCATCCTTCATTCCTTCATTGCCTGAATGACGCAGTAGGGCAATAATGTCATCAGTATCACTCCACTTTGTATGAGGCACCATGAACGAACCCTTAACCAAAATGCGGTTGGACAAGTGGCTCTGGGCGGCACGTTTCTTCAAGACCCGAAGCCTGGCTACCGAAGCCATCAAGGGTGGCAAGGTCCACGTGGATGGCAAGCGGGTCAAGCCGAGCAAAGAAATCAGCATCGGCAGCCGCCTGGAAATCACCAAGGAACCCTATTCCTGGGAGATTATGGTGCTCGCCCTGAACAACCAGCGCCGCCCCGCCAGTGAAGCCGTGCTCCTCTATGAGGAAACCCCCGAGAGTCATGACCGACGACAACAGGAAGTCGCCCGCCGCCGTGCCGAGAAGGAAGCGCTGGGGCAACCCTTGCGCCGCCCGGACAAGAAACAGCGGCGCCAGATCCACCGGTTCAAGCGAGCAGTGGATTGATGGCCGCCGTCATTGAAGGGTTCCAGGAGCGCGATATCTATACCGTGTCGCGCCTCAACCGAGAAGTGAAATGGCTACTGGCCGACAGCTTTCCCAGGCTTTGGATCGAAGGGGAGATTTCCAATCTCTCGCAACCTTCTTCGGGACACTGGTATTTCACCCTAAAGGATAACGAAGCTCAGGTCCGGTGCGCGATGTTCCGGCGCCAGAACAGGATTTTGGACTTTACCCCCGAAAACGGCATGCAGGTAATGGTAAGGGCCCAGGTGGGTCTGTACGAATCCCGGGGAGAATTCCAGCTCATCGTCGAAACCATGGAAGAAGCGGGCGATGGCGCCCTCAGGCGCGCCTTCGAAGCCCTCAAGAAACGCCTCGAGGCCGAAGGTCTGTTCTCCTCTAAGGTCAAACGTCCCATCCCACCCTGGCCCGAGCGCATCGGTATCGTCACTTCCCCCACCGGCGCTGCCATACGCGATGTGCTGACGGTTCTCAAAAGGCGCTTCCCGGCTCTGGAGATCGTCATCTATCCATGCAAGGTGCAGGGCGGGGAAGCAAAGCTTGAAATCGTGCGGGCCATCGAGCAGGCCAACCAACATCAGCACTGCGATGTGTTGATCCTTACAAGAGGGGGCGGTTCACTTGAAGACCTGTGGCCGTTTAACGAAGAAATCGTCGCTCGCGCCATCCGCGCCAGCGATATTCCGGTGGTCACGGGCATTGGCCACGAAATCGATTTCACGATCGCCGATTTTTCCGCCGACCTTCGTGCCCCTACCCCTTCGGCGGCAGCCGAAGCAGTCTCCCCCGACGTGATGGCCTTGTGGCAACGGCTGAGCACCCTGGATGCAAGGCTGCAGAACTGGATGGGGCACCAGCTGAAACAGGCCCAACGCCAGTTTCTCTGGTTGGAACAACGACTGATGAGGCTTCATCCCGCCCGTCTGCTGGCTGAAAAGATGCAGCGACTGGATGACCTGGAAGCACGCATGAAGCGGGCTCAGGCAGCTGTCATCCAGTCCCAATGTCAGCGTCTCGGCACCCGAATGGCTCGACTCAACCGCCATCACCCTAGCACTCGTCTGGATCAGGCAACGGCATCGGTGATTCAATGGACATCCCGGCTGAATCAGGCCATTGCCCACCGAATAGAAACCGGGAAGATGCGGCTTGCGGAGATGGGGAGAACGCTGGAAGCCGTCAGCCCTCTGGCTACCCTTGACCGGGGATATGCTATCGTTACCAACCAGAAGAAAAAAGTCATCACTCAATCCCACCAGGTCCAGTCAGGGGATGAAATTGGGATCAGACTCGCCCAAGGCCGCCTGAAATGCGAAGTGAAAGAGGTACACCATGATTAAGTATCGTCCGCGCCCAGCCACCTTTCTATGGCTTGCATGGCTCATTGCTTCCATCACGCTCGCCGGGCCGCTTCCTGCCGAAAACCCTGTTCCAGGAGGAGTGGTGATTATGAAGCTGGGGTCAAGCGCACAGCCAAAACCTGAGGTGCGGTTCAAGGGCAGACAGGTCATGGTCATCAACGATGAAGGGCAATGGACAGCCATCATTGGCGTTCCATTGAACACCAAGCCAGGCAAAAGCAAGGTCGAAATCTTCCAGAATGGACAAACGGCCTCGGTTGCCATAGAAATCCAACCGAAAGAATATCCGGCACAATATATCAAGTTACCCAAAGGCAAGGAAAAATATGTCACCCCCCCACCCAAGGACTTGGCACGCATCAAGCGGGAAAGGAAAAAATTCGGCCAGATTCTGTCAGTGTGGAGCAACAGCGAAAGCGTGGATACCGATTTTCATTTACCAATCCATGGCCGTATCGGCAGTCCCTTCGGCCTACGACGTTATTTCAACGGCGAACCACGCAATCCTCACAGCGGCCTGGATCTGGTTGCTCCGGCCGGAACGCCGATCAAGGCTCCGGCCGCAGGCAGGGTCATCGATACCGGCGATTTCTTTTTTACCGGCAATGCGGTCTTCCTCGATCATGGCCAGGGGCTGATCAGCGGTTATTTCCACATGCAGCGTATTGACGTCAAAGCGGGCCAGACGGTTCGACGTGGCGATATTCTAGGTACCGTCGGCGCCACAGGCCGGGTCACGGGGCCCCATCTTCACATGAATGTCTATCTCAATCGTACCAAGGTCGACCCAGAGCTGTTCCTGCATCGATATCTCAAGACAGCGGCAAAATAAAAGGCGCCCTGAGGGGCGCCTTGCTACGAATTCTCCGGTTACTCGACCACACCCAAGCCAGCCTGGCTGGCGTAATAGGCTGA
>JALVSV010000173.1:0-782 GCA_027024125.1 Methylothermaceae bacterium
CAGCCGTCGGAGGCGCCGCAGGTGGCGCCGCTGCAGTCGGGGGCGCAGCATAGGCCGGCGTTGCAGATGTCGCCGGAGGGACAGCACTCGCCGGCGCAGGGCGTGGTGTTGTTGGCGCAACAAAAGTCGTCGGCGGGAGCGGTGTTGTTGTCGTCGTAGCAGGTTTGGCCGTTGTTGCAGCAGGCACCCGAGTCTTCGCAGGCCCGCGACCCTGAGTTGCAACAGAAGTCGTTGGCGGGGTTGCCGTCGCCGTCGTTAAAGCAGGTCTCGCCGGCGTTGCAGCAGGTACCGCTATCGCCGCAAAAAGCGTTGGCGCTAGCGCAGCAGGTGTCATTGCCGGCGTTGCCGTCGCCGTCGGCGTTGCATACCTCGCCTACGCCGCAACACGTGCCGCTATCGCCGCAGTAGGCGGCCCCACTTGAGCAGCAGGCGTCGTTGCCGGCGTTGCCGTCGTTATCACCGTTGCAGCGCAACCCATCGGCGCAGCACACGTTGCTATCGTTGCAAAACTGAGCGCCGCTGCCACAACACACATCGTTGGCCGAGTTGCCATCGTTATCGTCAAAGCAAGTATCGCCGGCGCCGCAACAGGTGCCGCTATCAGAACAAAACTGAGCGCCGCTACCGCAGCATACATCGTTGCCGGCGTTGCCATCGTTATCGTCAAAGCAGGTCTCGCCAGCGCCGCAACACGTGCCGCTGTCGCCACAAGTAGCGGCCGCGCCGCAACAGGTGTCGTTGCCGGCGTTGCCATCGTTGCCATCGAGGCAAACCTCGCCGCC
>JALVSV010000173.1:792-1882 GCA_027024125.1 Methylothermaceae bacterium
GTGCCAAAACAGGTCTCGCCACTCGGGCAACAGTCACCCGTGCATTCGGTCGTTAGGCATTGGCAGCTGGTGTCGCCGACGCAGGTTTCATCACTATCGGTGCAGGTGCCGTTGCACGTGCCGCCGCAGCCATCGTCGGTACCGCAGGCGACCCCCGCACAATTGGGTACGCACTCGCACATGCCGCCGATGCATTGTTCCTGGGCACCTGGGCACGTACCGGGACAAACCCCGCCGCAGCTATCGTCATCGCCGCAGTCGGCGCCATTGCATTGCGGTTCGCACACGCACATGCCACCAGAACAAGTCTCACCGACAGGACAGTCGCCCTGGCAGGTGCCTCCACAACCGTCGGGCTCGCCGCAAGCTTGGCCGGTGCAATCGGGGGTGCAGGCTTGGCAGTTGCCAAAGATGCATACCTCGGGCTCGGTGCAATCGCAGCCCTCGCAGGTGTCTACGCATTCGCCGTTTACGCACAGGGAACCGGGGTCGCAGGTAACGTCGGCGCAAGGGTTTTCGTTGCAGGCGCCTTGAATGCAAATCTCACCGTCGCCACAGACGATGCCGTCGCAGGGCGAGGGCGGAAAGCAGCGAACCGCGCAGGCGTAGCCGCTATCGCAGGTTCCGTCGCAGGGCACCAAGGGGATGCAGGCGCCGAAGTTACAGAATTCTCCCTCAGCACAATTCGCACCGAGACAAGGCGAGGGAGCAAAGCATCCGGGAATGCACTGGCCTTCCACACAGGTTTCACCATTGGCACAGTCGAGACCTTCGCAGGGGTCGGTGAGTGGTACGCATTGTTGCCGACACACTTGGCCAGGCTCACAGGGGCTGTCCGAGGGCAGGCAACTGTCGGCCGCGCACTCGCCGTTAAAACACACGGTGCCCGCAGGGCACTCTTCGCCTCCAGGCTGATCACAATCGGGTACCCGGGCGGCGTCGGGCTCGCAATCGGCCCCTTGGCAACTGGCGTCTACTTCACCGCCGCTTGTATCCGGCGCCCCGCAAGCGCCCATGGCTAGCAAGAAGAGTGATAGTGCAAAGACAGTGGTTGCTCGTGTTGATGCTAAAGACATGGTCCCCCCAAGAG
>JALVSV010000174.1 GCA_027024125.1 Methylothermaceae bacterium
ATTTGACCTTAGTAGGTGACAGTAGACGTGCGTGGCTATTTGGCCGTCCGAGCGTGGATTAAAGTGAACAATCTGAACAAACTTGCCCAAACCCCAGAAGTGCGTTTCATAGACACCACCCCACAAGCAGTACGCGACCAACTCAACACGGATAGCAATTGGCAGAACATGTCAGTTACCTGGCTTTCTTTGCCAATGCCCGTTTGGGCTTATGACTGGTAAGCTGAAAGATTGATCGTCCTCTGGATTACAGCGACTGAGGCAATTTGAACCTCAGTCGTTTCTCTTATTTGCTTCGCCTTCTCTTTGAATCGTATGATAGTCGCTTCTTTAAATATAACAAATCGTAAAGCTTGTTCTGTTTTCTGGCAACTGATTCCTTCCCTGATTCTGCTATTGGCCCATGTAATGGCCGCTGTTTCTATACTTCTCTTTGGTTCTAGAGCAGGAGGCTATCCGGTACATCCCATTGGGTTAACTGTTTACCTGGCTGTTGTGTTGCTTGTGGTGATTGGTTTGGGTTTTGGCCTGGCGCGTGCATCGGCTCCCCTCAACTTGACGACGATGTTGATTCTGCTTTCTTTACCAGCGTTTGCCAGCCTGGTATTTCGCGCCGCTTTATGGATGACGCCATGGCTAGGCGGTGCGCCTTATGCGCCTTGGGACCCGGGTGACGCTGATCTGGTTTTCTTCTTTTGCTTGTTTTTTACGCTGTTATGGTCTGTGATTAGCTTGCTGTATGGATCTTACGCTTACCTGTTGGCCGGTGCCACAGGTCAGGTTATCGTTTACTTTGTGGGCCACGCGCTGCCACAATGGTTTCGCTATCCTGAGGCGAGTCCATTTGGCGTACAACCAGGAATATTGTTGCTATTGTTAGTATTCTTTGGCGTGGCAGCGGTCGCGATTTCGTTGCGGAATCAGTTATTTGGCCGACAACGGCCGTCTTTGTGGCCGGCTGTTGTATTGCTGACCGTCGCTGGGGGGTGGGTTTTGTACCAAACGATAGGCTGGCTGCCGCACAATGGGATGGAACTGGGTTGGACGGCAACGGCCGATACGCCAGCGCGACAAGTGCCGGCGCAGGCATGGGATTGGACACGGTCTGCCGCCCAAACCCTGGTCTTGTTGGCGGTCACAGCTGTGCCTGTGGCCGGTGTCGCCAACTGGCTTACGTCTAGAAGGAAACGATCGCCAGATTAAATACTTCGTTGAAGGGTGATGTTTCACGGCGTAGTTTGTAACAAAGCATCAAACTCCTCGGCGGCATCAAAGGCGCGGCCGCGCGGCTCGCTGAGACTAAAGAAATTCCACTGGTCATCGTGGGGAAAATAGTCAATGAACCAGCACAGGGCCAGAGTTTGTGGTTCCTGATTATTGAGCCGCAAATAGAGCTCTAAACATCTTTCCCTGGCTAACTCGAGGCTCGAAGTTTAGAAACCCATTTTCGCCTTAGCAATGTGAGACTTGGCCGACATCCTGGACGAGAAAGCGGTTCTGCATTGCACAACCACCATCTCCTGGTGCATAGATCGCTCACCCCGGTAATGGGTCTGATCTTGAGAGGAGGCTATCATGTTGAAGAGCGAAATTCGTATTCTGACGGTCATCTTGACAGCAATAACGTTGTTTTTGATCGCACAGACGGTTATAGTTTCGCAAACCCCTGAAGGCACATCCGATGACAGATACATTCACTGGGAGAAATTGTATCTTCAAGCGAGCGAATTGACGACAGCTGCGTGGCAGACCCAAGATGGAGCAATGCGTGATCGCTTGCTACGAGAAGCAAATCAGGTGTATCAAACGATCCTGAATTCTTATCCGGATGACGTGAGTTCGTGGAGTAACATGGCAGCCAACCTCTATCAC
>JALVSV010000175.1 GCA_027024125.1 Methylothermaceae bacterium
TTTCATGAACTGTGGCACGTCGGGCTGGTGCTCGGTGTATTCGGCCTCGGGCAAATACTCGAAGGCATGATTCTTACCCCTTTGCTCGTAGGCGACAGGGTGGGACTTCACCCCGTGATGGTCATCTTCGCCATCATGGCCGGCGGTCAGCTGTTCGGGTTCATCGGCATCCTGCTGGCCCTGCCGGTGGCCTCGGTCATCATGGTGATGCTGCGCCATATCCATGACCTCTACAAGGAAAGCGCGTGGTATGGCAATGCCGATTGACGACCAAGCTTTCCTGGAAGGCTGTTTCAGGATTATGATGTGCAAAAAAACACGATCCGGAGAATTTGAGCGATCATGACCCAACCCCTCCTCTGGAACACTTCCATGACGGTCTCGGCCATCATTCTGGCCCTGACATTTATTGGCATCTTCACCGAAGGCATGCACGGCTTCCACCGCACCAAGTTTGCCATGATCGGTGCCGGTGCGATGATCATCTCCGGTCAGATCCTGGGTTTCTACGACCCGGAGAAGGCAATCGAATCGATCGACTGGAACGTGGTGTTTCTGCTTGGGGCCATGATGACCATCGTCGCCATCATGATCCCCACCGGGGGATTTCAGAACCTCGCCTACCGCATAGCAGATCTTAGCCGCGGCCGGTTGTTTCTGTTGATGGCAATGATGGGAACGGCGGTCACAGTGATATCGCTGCTGCTCGACAACGTCACCACGGTGGTCATCTTTGGACCTTTGATCGTCCTGATCTGCCGCGCGCTCCAGGTCAGCCCGATACCCTACCTGCTGGCCGCGGCACTGCTGTCGGACACCGGTGGAGTGGCAACCCTGGTGGGCGATCCTCCCAACCTGATGATCGGATCGGCGGCCCATATCGATTTCAACACCTTCCTGCTACGCATGGGAGGCATCGTGCTGGTGGCTTGGTTGGCGATCCTGTTCTCTCTCAGGCTTTTCTTTCGCCAGGAACTCTCCATCACACCTGCACGACCCGACTTCAGCCAGCTCGAACAGCTGCGCGATCCCGACACCTGGCGCAAGGCACTCTGGGTCATGGGGATCATGGTGGTACTGTTCATCGTCCACCACAGGTTCCACTGGGAGGCCTGGATGGTGTCCACCTTCGGCCTGACTTTGTTGCTGTTCCTGGCGCCCAACGTGGACATGGACGCTTCGTTCGAGAAACTGGAAATGACCCTGCTCGCCTTCTTCATCTCCCTGTTCGTTTTGATCGGCGGAGTGGAACACAGCGGTTTCCTGGCCTATCTGGGGCAATTCATCGAGCCTTTCGTGGACAGAGACCTCCTGACCGCCTGTATCCTGCTGATGTGGGTGGCGGCGATCCTGTCGGCGCTGATCGACAACATTCCCTTCACCGCCGCGATGATCCCCATCATCGCCGGGATGGAGAGCCGGGGTGTCAATGTGACGCCCTTGTGGTGGAGTCTTGCCATCGGGGTGGGAATGGGAGGCAACGGAACCCATTTGGGTTCCACTGCCAATGTCTATATCGTCACTTTGTCGGAGCGACTGGCCAGAGAGACCGGCAATCCCGACTATGCCATCACACCTGGATTGTGGTTCAGAAAGGGAACGCCGGCCATGATCCTGACCCTTCTGACCTCATCACTGATTCTGTGGTGGTTCTTCGATTTCTTCGCCAGACCCATTCATCCTCATTGACCCGCTCCTTCCCTTCTTGGGAAACGCAGCGATGGATGAACAGACAAACACAGAGGCAAAACACGCCTATGATTGTGGATTCGCCCCTTCATCTGAGGTCACGCCCGGAGGCGAGCCGGCAAGAGGGCCAGCATGGACCTACAGGGGCGAATAAGACCGAAAGACCAGTGGACTTTCACAGCCCGGGCGAGCGCCCGAATAGATGTCAGAGCCCTGGAGTGGTCAACCTGATACCTTCCAAATGTTGGTTGATTTCACCCACACTCGTGACACCACTTGATCCGGCCTTGTTCGTCCACGGTCTCAAGCCGCACGGCAAATCCCCACAGGCGATGGACGTGCCGCAGTACTTCCTCGGCGCTTTCGGCCAAAGGACGCCGCTGGCGTTGGAAATAGCGCAGGGTGAGAGAACGGTCGCCGCGGGTGTCCACGGACCAGACCTGGATATCCGGTTCCAGATTGCCCAGATTGTACTGCTCCGACAGGGCCTGGCGGATGGCATGATAGCCGGCTTCGTCGTGGATGGCGGATATTTCCAGTTCATCCTCCTGTTCCTCGTCGAGGACCGAGAACAGCCTGAAATCCCTTATCACCCGCGGGGACAGGTATTGGGAGATGAAACTGTCGTCCTTGAAGTTGCGCATGGCGAAATTCAGGGTATCGAGCCAATCACTGCCGGCGATTTCAGGAAACCAGCGGCGGTCCTCTTCGGTGGGATGCTGGCAGATCCGCTGCAGATCTCGGAACATGGTGAATCCCAGCGCGTACGGGTTGATGCCGTTGTAGAAATCGTGATCGAAAGGCGGTTGGGCGATGACGCTGGTGTGGGACTCCAGGAATTCGAGCATGAATCCGTCGGTCACCAGCCCCTCGTCATAGAGACGGTTAAGCAGGGTGTAGTGCCAGAAGGTGGCCCAGCCTTCGTTCATCACCTTGGTATGACGCTGAGGATAGAGGTACTGGGCGATCTTGCGGACGATGCGGATGATCTCCCGCTGCCAGGGCTCCAGCAACGGGGCGTTCTTCTCGATGAAATAGAGCAGGTTTTCCTCGGGCTCTGGCGGGAATCGTTCTTCGCGCTCCTGGATTTTCCTGGCATTCTCTGGAATGGTGCGGCGCCAAAGATCGTTGACCTGCGACTGCAGGTACTCTGCCCGTTCCTTTTGCCGCAGCTGCTCTTCACGCAGGGACAATGGGGGGGGTTTGCGGTAACGATCGACGCCATAGTTCATCAGGGCATGGCACGAGTCGAGGATATCTTCCACCGCGTCGAGCCCATAGCGCTCCTCGCACTCGGCGATAAAATTCTTGGCGAAGACCAGATAGTCGACGATGGCATCGGCCACCGTCCAGGCCTTGAACAGATAGTTGTTCCTGAAGAAGGAGTTGTGGCCATAACAGGCGTGGGCAATCACCAGAGCCTGCATCATCATGGTGTTCTCTTCCATCAGATAGGCGATGCAGGGATTGGAGTTGATCACCAGTTCGTAGGCCAGCCCCATCTGACCACGTTTATAGTGTTTCTCGACCGATAGGAACTGCTTGCCGAACGACCAGTGATGGTAGTAGACCGGGAGACCACAACTGGCATAGGCATCCATCATCTGCTCGGAAGAGATGACCTCGATCTGATTGGGGTAAGTTTCAAGGCCGAAACCGGTGGCGATACGGGATATTTCCCGGTCGTAACTGTCGAGCAGCTCGAAGGTCCACTCGGAACCGGTGGAAATGGGCTTGTCACTCATCCAGCAGTGCTCTTTTTCTTGAACAGTTCCCTAAAGACCGGATAGATGTCGGAAGGCTCGTCGATAGCCTGCATGGCGAAGTTGGGCCAGTGCATGGCCACCTTTTCGTACTCCTGCCACAACCCCAGGGGATACTCGTTGTCGATCTCGATGTAGGCGTAATACTGCAGCAGCGGCAGAATCTCCTCTTCCAGCAGGCGACTGCAGTTGCCGGAGTCCTCGGGCCAATTGTCACCGTCGGAGGCCTGGGCGGCATAGAGGTTCCAGTCCTGAACCGGGTAACGTTCCCGGATGATGTCACGCAACATCACCAGGGCACTGGAAACGACCGTTCCCCCCGTCTCGCGGGAATAGAAGAACTCCTCCTCGTCCACCTCCTTGGCGATGGTGTGGTGGCGGATGAAAACGACGTCGGTACGCTCGTAATTCCGGTTCAGAAACAGATACAGCAGGATGAAAAAGCGTTTGGCCAGGCTCTTCTTGAACTGATCCATGGATCCAGAGACATCCATGAGACAGAACATCACCGCCTGGGTGGTAGGCTTGGGCACCTGGATGCGGTTGCGGTAGCGAAGATCCAGGGTATCGATGAATGGAACCGCTAAGATCCGGTTCTTGAGATGGGCGATCTCCTTTTCCAGGGCCTCGATGGTCGATGCATCCTTTTCCTCGGCAAGCATCTGCTCGAGTTCTGACTCCAGTTGACGCAGCCGGCGCCTCTTGCCAGAGGTCAACGCGATACGCCTGGCCTGGGCTTCCTTGAGGGAACGCACCACGTGCAAATTGGGTGGTATTCCGTCCTTGCTGAATCCTGCAGGCACGCTCTTGGTCGAGACCACCTGGGCCAGTTTGGTCTTGACCAGGTCCGGCAGCTCCAGATCCTCGAAGAAGAACTCGAGAAACTCGTCCCGTGACAATTCGAACACGAACTCGTCCTGGCCCTCCCCCTGATTGCTGGCCCGGTTGCCCCGCCCCGCCCCGCCTTCAGGGCGGGGGACCCTGTCACCGGTGATAAAGTCCTTGTTACCCGGGTGGATGATCTCACGCCGACCACCCGGACCATGCCTGAACACGGGCTCGGACAGATCCCTGGCGGGAATGGTCACCTCCTCCCCACTCTCGGTGTCGGTGATCGAACGGCCATCGACCGCATCGGAGACCGCCTTGCGGATCTGCCGGCGAAAGCGTTTCAGGAAGCGCTGCCGGTTGACGGCGCTCTTGTGCTTGGGGTTGAGGCGACGGTCGATGATCTGTGACATGGCTAGGTTGACTTCCTCACTCTCAGATACCATTCGCTGAGCAATCTGACCTGCTTGGCAGTATAGCCCTTTTCCACCATGCGGTTGACGAAGTCCTCATGCTTCTTCTTGTCCTCGGCCGAAGCCTTGGCGTTGAAGGAGATCACCGGCAGCAGCTCCTCGGTGTTGGCGAACATCTTCTTCTCGATCACCCTGCGCAGCTTCTCGTAACTGGTCCAGGGGGGATTGTTGCCACCGTTTCTGGCGCGGGCACGGAGGACGAAGTTGACCACCTCGTTGCGGAAGTCCTTGGGGTTGCTGATTCCGGCCGGTTTCTCGATCTTCTCCAGCTCCTCGTTGAGGGCACGGCGGTCGAAGATCTCGCCGGTGTCCTGATCGCGGTACTCCTGATCCTGAATCCAGTAGTCGGCGTAGGTGACGTAGCGGTCGAAGATGTTCTGCCCATATTCGGCGTAGGATTCCAGATAGGCGGTCTGGATCTCCTTGCCGATGAACTCGATGTAGCGCGGCACCAGATATTCCTTGATGTAGCGCAGATAGCGCTCCTCAGTCTCCGGCGGAAACTGTTCCTGGATGATCTGCTGTTCCAGCACGTACAACAGATGCACCGGGTTGGCCGCCACCTCTGAGTGATCGAAGTTGAACACCTTGGACAGGATCTTGAAGGCGAAGCGGGTGGACAGGCCATCCATGCCTTCGTCGACCCCGGCGAAATCCCTGTACTCCTGGTACGACTTGGCCCGTGGATCGGTATCTTTCAGATTCTCGCCGTCATAGACCTTCATCTTTGAATAGATGCTGGAATTCTCCGGCTCCTTGAGCCTCGACAGCACCGCAAACTGGGCCAGCATCTCCAGGGTATGGGGCGCGCACGGGGCATCTTTGAGGGAACTGTTGCGAAGCAGCTTCTGATAGATCCTGACCTCTTCCGACACCCTGAGGCAATAGGGCACCTTGACCACATAGATCCGGTCGAGAAAGGCCTCGTTGTTCTTGTTGTTCTTGAACTGCTGCCACTCGGATTCGTTGGAATGGGCGAGAATGATCCCTTCGAAAGGAATCGCGGGCAATCCTTCGGTGCCCTTGTAGTTGCCTTCCTGGGTCGCGGTCAGGAGGGGATGGAGCACCTTGATCGGCGCCTTGAACATCTCCACGAATTCCATCAGTCCCCGGTTGCCGAGACAAAGGCCGCCAGAGTAACTGTAGGCATCGGGGTCGTCCTGGGCATACTCTTCCAACTTGCGGATGTCCACCTTGCCCACC
>JALVSV010000176.1 GCA_027024125.1 Methylothermaceae bacterium
GCGCTGCGGGCAGGAGGGCCCAGGCCCGCGGGAATGGGATTGCACATGGGCGTGGGGGAATACCAGAGAAACTCCACGTCCTGGGCCTGGCTCTGCTCCTGGATCTTCGTCAGCCAGTCACCGATCTCGGTGTAGCGCACGATCAGATCCGGGTGCACCACGGCGCTGCCCGTGGGCACCAGCAGGTTCATGCTGAAGCGTTCATTGCCCAGCACTTCCCGCACGAAGCGCGGCATATCCGGCATTTCATGGACATTCATCCGGTTGATGGTGGTATTGGTATGTACCCGTATCCCCACGGCTTTCAGGTGCCCCACCGCCGCCACGGTCTTGTCGAAGGACGACTGCCCCTGTGTGACCAGATTGTGTATCTCCGCGCTGGTACCTTCCAGGCTGACCTGGGCCGAATCCAGGCCGGCATCAGCAAGACGTTGCGCCAGTTCTCCGTTGATGCGCGTGCCGTTGGTGATGAGATTCACGCGCATGCCCAGATCCTTGGCGTAAGCGATGAGTTCAGGCAGCTGCTTGTGCAGGGTGGGCTCCCCCCCGGTGAAGCTCACGGAAGGCACTTTGCCTTCATGCCAGAGCTTGTACAACACGCGCCTGATCTCCTCCACAGACATCACTTTCTCATCATTCACCGGCTGGGTGGTGCAGTTGCAGCCGGCATAACAGAACACGCAGCGCAGGTTGCATTTGTAGGTGATGGCCACTTCGGAAAGAATCGGAAGATCAGAAAAATGCCGGTTGAAGACTTCCACTTCCACCCCCCGGATGCGCCGAATCCGCGGTAATCTGTCCTTCCAGGAAACCCCGCACTCCATGCAGGAACAGGGCCACCTGCTCCAGCTTGCTTTTGTCGCCGCCCAGGCCCCGCACCACACCGGCAATCTTGCCCCCATCGAGAAGGAACTTGAGGATCTGCGCACCCTGAGCGTTGAGCTTCTGGGCCTGGTTGGGGCGCTTGATGAGAATATTGTCCTCGGTACGCACGAAGATATAAGGGCCAACATTGGCAATGAACTCGTCCACCCAGGCCAAGTCGGGCATGCTGGCCGGTGCGGGCTTCAATGGGCGCAGGAAAGATTTCAGCATTTGGCGGATTCCTGTCGGGCTGAAGCCCGACCTACGGGAAGAAGGCATCCCCATGTCCGACGCCATCAATGCGACCCCCCACTGACGCAGGCCGAATGGCAGGCGCTGTGGCAGGCGGAATGACAGGCGTCGTGGCAGACATTGAGTTCCAGGGCGATATCCGTGTCCAGGGGGCCGTGGATGATGTGATCCACGGTGACCGGCATGTCCGTGGCGTAGCGAGCTGGATCGTTGTCATAGTTCCAGCGCCGGTGATAATACGGATGCTGGTTGTGATACCAGAAATACCAGTTGCGGGCGTCGGACTGCTCCGCAATGGCCTCACCGGCCCCGGCATTCCGGATGAACGCATGAACCTTGTTGCGATAGTAATTCTGGGTCGCTTCCACATCCGCATCCCAGGCTTTGAGCTGCACTTTCTTCACCGCGGTGTTCATCAGATCCTCCAGCTCTGCCTGGGACAGTTCCCCGTCATCCTCCAGCGCGTGGTAGAACTGGCACTCGTATTCATCCAGTTCATGCAGATTCGGCGTTTGAAGCACATTGACCTTCAGGGGAGACCTGGATTCAACCTTCAGGAAACCCTCCCTCACCATGGAATTGAGCATGGCTGAGACAATCATCTTGAAAGGAATTTCCAGGTAGAACGCGGCTTCCAGGGGCGTCAGATCCTCGCACACCTTGCCGGGCTTGCGGAACTCGGAAAGAATCAGCTTGGGCGGCGTCCAGTCCAGGTTTTCCCAGCGCACCTCATCCAGCCCTTCCCGGGCCTTGATC
>JALVSV010000177.1 GCA_027024125.1 Methylothermaceae bacterium
TTCCAATCCTGGTTGGGCCGGAAGGACAAAAACTCAGCAAACAGACAGGGGCCGCCCCTGTGAACCATTCCAAACCTGGTCCATTGCTGCACTACTTGCTTCGACTGTTGGGACAGGATCCACCCAAAGAGCTCCACCGCGCTGATCCTCCTGAGATTCTTTCCTGGGCCACTGCCCATTGGAGGATCGACAGCATCCCCAAAACCCGGCAAATCGCTATAATGGCCACTTCGCTACCCGACAAATGGTAACCGGCATGACTCATCCCAAGGTCTATCCTGTCCCACCCGAAATCGCGGCACGTGCTCATATCGATGCAGAAACCTACCAGCGCATGTACCGGGAATCCCTGCAATCTCCCGATGAATTCTGGGCAAGCCAGGCAGAGCAGTTCATCACCTGGCACACCCGCTGGAACAAGGTCTCGGAGTGGAACTTCAATCAAGCTCATATCCGCTGGTTCGAAGGGGGACGTTTGAACGCCTGCTTCAACTGCCTGGATCGCCATCTGGAGACCCGTAGGAATCAGACGGCAATCATCTGGGAGAGTGATGATCCTTCCGTGAGTAAAATACTCACCTACCGGCAGCTGCACGAGCAAGTCTGCCAGTTTGCCAATGTTCTCAAGACTCATGGCATCGGCAAAGGCGATCGGGTCTGCATCTATCTGCCCATGATCCCCGAAGCCGCAGTGGCCATGCTCGCCTGTGCCCGCATTGGCGCAGTGCACTCGGTGGTGTTCGGAGGATTTTCGGCAGAAGCCCTGCGCGAGCGCATTCTCGATGCCGACTGCAGACTCCTGATCACTGCCGACGAAGGTCTCAGAGGCAACAAGCACGTATCCCTGAAGGCCAATGCGGACCAGGCTTTGCAGGCATGTCCCAATGTGCATACCACAATCGTGGTCAGGCACACGGGCGCGGATATCGCTTGGCAGCAAGGCCGGGATGTCTGGTTTCACGAAGCGATGAGGCACGCTCCAGCCACCTGCGAACCGGAAATCATGGACGCCGAGGACCCCCTGTTCATCCTCTACACTTCCGGCTCGACCGGCAAACCCAAAGGCGTGCTCCATACCACCGGTGGTTATCTGGTCTATGCCGCCATGACCCATCGCTATGTCTTCGATTATCACGATGGGGACGTCTATTGGTGCACCGCGGATGTGGGCTGGATCACAGGTCATACCTATCTGCTCTATGGCCCCCTGTGCAATGGGGCCATCACCCTGATGTTCGAGGGAGTACCCACCTGGCCCGAGGCGGACCGATTCTGGCAGGTGGTGGACAAACACCAGGTCAATATCTTCTATACCGCCCCCACGGCCATCCGGGCCTTGATGCGGCTGGGGGACGACTACGTCAAAAGAACATCGCGAAAATCCCTGCGCATCCTGGGCAGCGTCGGCGAACCCATCAATCCGGAGGCATGGGAATGGTACTACCACGTCGTAGGCGAAGGCCGCAGTCCCATCGTGGATACCTGGTGGCAAACCGAGACCGGCGGTATTCTGATCACTCCCTTGCCTGGAGCAACGCCTCTCAAGCCAGGCTCGGCGACCCAACCTTTCTTCGGCATCGAACCTGCCATCCTGGACGATCAGGGTCATGAAATCGAAGGCCCCGGGGAAGGGGTGCTGGCAATGAAGCGTTCATGGCCGGGCCAGGCCAGAACCCTGTATGGCAACCACCCCCGTTTCGTGGAAACCTATTTTTCGATGTACCCCGGCTACTACTTTACGGGGGACGGTGCCAGAAGGGATAAACAGGGGGATTACTGGATCACCGGCAGGGTGGATGACGTCCTCAACGTCTCCGGTCACAGACTGGGGACTGCGGAAATCGAAAGCGCCCTGGTGGAACATCCCGATG
>JALVSV010000178.1 GCA_027024125.1 Methylothermaceae bacterium
CCACGATTGCCTGATAGTTTTCGTTATCCAAATGGATGGCTGACACCCGTCCGATTTTGACACCTGCCAGTTTCACAGGGGATCGCACCTTGAGGCTACCGATATTCTGGAATGCGGCATTGACTGCATAGCCATCCTTGGTTTCCCTGAACTCGGTCAGGTTGCTGACCTGCATGGCCAGCAGGAACAGGGCACCGATACCTATGGCGACGAATACACCCACCCAGATTTCGATGATTCTGCTATTGTCCATTTTTTCTTATTCTCCGAACATCAATGCGGTGAGGATGAAATCCGAGCCCAGCACTGCAAAGGCAGAGTAAACCACAGAATGTGTGGTGGCGCGGCTGACTCCTTCAGAAGTGGGGATACAGTCGTAACCCTCGAATACTGCGATCCAAGTGACGATAATGCCAAATACGATGCTTTTTATGATCCCGTTGACGATATCTTCATGGAAATCGATGGAGCTCTGCATCTGCGACCAGAACGAGCCCTCGTCCACGCCCAGCAGGGGAACCCCGACCAGGTAGCCGCCCTGGATGCCGATGTAGGTGAACATCGCTGAGAGTAGCGGCATTGCAAGAATACCGGCATAGAGTCTTGGGGCGACTATGCGACGCATCGGATCGACGGCCATCATTTCCATGCCCGACAATTGTTCGGTGGCTTTCATCAGGCCGATTTCGGCTGTCAGGGCCGAACCCGCCCGGCCTGAGAACAGCAATGCCGTCACCACCGGCCCCAGTTCCCGTACCAGGGAGGCAGCAATCATGACTCCCAAGGATTCTTCGGCGCCAAAGTCGGACAAGACGTTGTAGCCCTGTAGACCCAGCACCATGCCCACGAAGAATCCGGAGAGTGAGATCAACAGAATGCTAAGGACACCCACCATATAGAGCTGACGGATCAGCAGTCCAGGTCGTAGGATCATCTCCGGAGCACCGGCCAGGGCCTGGAGAAAAAACAGGTTGGCCCGTCCCAGTTTGGCGAATACATCCAGAGAGAATTCCCCCAGACGCTGCAGGCTGTCTAGCATTGCAACAGATCCTTGTGGTAGTCGGGGGCAGGGTAATGGAATGGAACCGGGCCGTCTGGTAGTCCATCCATGAATTGTCTTACCCAGGGAGAGTCGGTGTGTTGCAACTGCTGTGGTGTGCCTTCACCAACCACCTTGCCTTCGGAGATCACGTAGATATAATCTGAAATCGAGGCAGTCTCCTGGACGTCGTGGGAGACCACGATGCTGGTCAAACCCAAGGCATGGTTGAGGGTTTTGATCAGTTTAACCAGGACTCCCATGGAAATCGGGTCCTGGCCGGTGAACGGCTCGTCATACATGATCATCATTGGATCCAGGGCGATCGCTCTGGCCAGTGCCACCCGTCTTGCCATACCGCCTGACAGTTCGGCGGGCATCAATGCCCGGGCTCCGCGCAGGCCGACTGCTTCCAGTTTCATCAACACCAAGGTTCGGATTATGGAGTTTGGCAGGTCGGTGTGTTCGCGCAGGGGGAAGGCGACGTTCTCGAATACATTGAGATCGGTCAATAGAGCGCCGGTCTGGAACAGCATTCCCATGCGCCTGCGCAACAGATACAAGCGGCGTCTCGACAGCCGGTGAACCGGTTCACCATCGACCAGAATCTCACCCTCCTTTGGCCTGAGCTGACCGCCAATCAACTTGAGCAGGGTGGTCTTGCCGGTTCCGGAGGGCCCCATAATGGCGGTGATGGAGCCGCGGCGTATGTTCATGTCCACACCGTCGAAGATCCTTCGCCGCCCACGATCGAACACCAAGCCACGGATCTGAACCACGGTATCCGTAGAAGAATCCATCCGGTTCTCTGTCATCTTGCAGTGATTGTAAAGCGACTCATTGTCCCTGACAGCTTCCATACAGTCAATGATACAATTCCTGTATGTTGCCGAGAAAACATGATCTTGCACGATTGATTCCGATCCGGTGCTTACTCACTTGGGGTGGCTGCCATCCTGCCTTTCAGCCTCAGCCCTTTCAGCTCCCTGAAAACACCTTATGCTTTTCAGGCCAAGCCTGTACTGGACATCAGGGAATGATGGATGTTCGTTTTTATTTGGATGGGGAGGAAGAAGAAAAGCTTCTTTCCTGGCCGCAGTGTTCATATGCTGTGCTGCGAACACTATTTCTATCCTAACGGTCATGAATCATTTTTTTACCCCGGTGCATGAAAGAACCAGGCAGGGAGCAGGGGAGTGGTTTGAGGGTGTACGCGGCCCGGACGGCCGCGTCCGAGCCTCCAGGGAAGGATTTACGGCGTCCCTGAAACCAGTCCCCTGCTCCCTGCCCATCATGTACCTTTCACAGTAAAAAATGGAATTCAAAATATGGGAGTACCACATGCGAATCTATGATTTCTGTTGTTCCATGGGCTGGATTTTTTTGTTCGCCTGCAGTGCTGCTGCGGCTACACCAGCTGGATATACCGAGACCGAAGTCGACTGGCGTAACATTCAGTTGAGTACCAGTGCAAGGCAAACGTGGCTGCAAAACCGCCTGGAAAATTATGTCTATGATCTTGAACGCAGATGTATTTGTCCACATCGCGAGATCAGGGTCTTTGTGATCGAGGGTCAGGTTGCTCAAGTGGAAGATAAACAAAGCGGTGAAGTCATTACCGATGAGACCGAGTTGAAGTCTTTTCGTACGCTTGACGAATACCATCAGTGGTTGGATCATTTGTGGAGAAGGGGTGCAGATGCTTTCATGGTCAGGCTTAACCCTCATCTGGGCTATCCCGAAGAAATCAATATCGACCCGACTTTCCGAATGGTTGATGAGGAAATCCGGGAAAAAATCGTGAGTTTCCGCCTGCTGAAACGGATGAAGTAAAGAGAAGATCAAGCGCTTTACCGTACCGCGAAATTTTGTGGGAGGAAGCAGGGTGTTGGTTTTCGGAACGCTGTCAATCCGTCCATGGAAGCTCGGACATGGCCGTCCAGGCCATGTACGCCCTCAAACCAACACCCTGCTTCCTCGGTGGTTCTTTCATGCCTTGGGGTGAAACGGGGTCTTCATGATCGTACTGTGAAAGTTTATCGATTCACCGCAGAGAGAAGACCCCGCGTTCTCTATGCCTCTGCGGTGAGAAATCGCTTCCATATAGACCTGTGTCTTTCATGTTTGGGGATGTCAGTTACTGTGTTCCCAAAAAGGTTGCCGAACAATTGGGGTGAAGCAGCAACACTCGCAGCCGGGCGAGCGCCCAAACAGGGAAGTTTGGGCAGGACTTTCTTGCGCAGCAGGGTTGCACAGCAAGAAAGGATTCACGGCATTTTTAGAAGCAGACCATCTGCCCTGTGGCTTGAATAGATGACGGGACCCTGGCAACACTGCTGTTGATGCTCAGGGTGTTATAAGGGATAATCACCTGATTCCAAATCAACCTCTTTGTAACAGTTATGCACGTAACCATGCTGAAGGCAAAGCTGCATCAGGCGCGGGTGACCCATTCCGAACTCATGTATGAAGGGTCTTGTGCCATCGACAGCGATCTGCTGGATTTGGCGGGTATTCGTGAATACGAGCAGATTCATATCTACAACGTCAATAATGGTGAGCGCTTTATCACCTATGCAATCCGTGCTGAATCGGGTTCTGGCGTGATTTCAGTCAATGGTGCAGCTGCCAGGTTGGCCTCTCCCGGTGACATGGTGATCATCTGCGCTTATGTCTCTCTTCCCCAGGAAGCGCTGGAAAGCTTCCAGCCAAACCTGATCTATCTGGACGATCAGAATCGTGTGACCCGTACTGGTCATTCGATACCGGTACAAGCTGCCTGAAGCGCAGTTACACCTTCAATTCCCAGAATATCCAGTCCTGCCTCCAGCGTGGGGATCTCTGGGATGAAAAACAGGTGGGAGGGACAGTGGCAATCTGAACTACCGAATCCCCGCATGGGGTGGTGAAATGTCGGCAGCCGTGTCAGCGATGCGGCCCACAGGTGTTCATATCGTTTATTGCTACAGGTGAACCAGATTGTGTGGATAGCTAGCCTTTGGCGGAGGTGGTCGATATGCCAGCGGGGGTTGGCGGAGTGTTTCAGGTGATGGCGTAGTCTTGCCGCCAGCCCCCCAGGTCCCAACGCGCTGCCGACATAGGCATAATATCCCACTTGTAATGACATGTTTCCCAGTCTGCCGATTTTGCAGGAACCCCTGCGCCGGCAAAGTAACCATAGGATATAGGTGCCGGGGACGTCAGGTAGCTGCATCGCTGGAACGGCGCCAGTGGGCGGCCAGAAGACTTCCGGAAATGTTATGCCACAGACTGAATAGTGCCCCAGGCAGGGCTGCAGCAGTAGAAAAATATTTGACCGCCAAGGCCACGCTGAGACCGGAATTCTGCATGCCTACCTCGATGGCGAGGGTGCGGCAAATCGTTTTGTCATAACCCAGAAGCGCGGGTAACCAGTAACCACAGATCAATCCGCAAAGATTGTGCAACATGACCGCGATGACAATCAACCAGCCGGTATGGTCAAGGGTTTCATGATTGATCGCGATGATGATTGCGATGATCAGTGCGATGGCAATGGTCGCAGCCAGGGGCAGCCAAGGGCGCAGACGATTCACCCAATGACCGAACCAGGTGTTGATGAAGGTTCCGGCAAGCAGGGGCAGCAGGACGATTTCAAGGAGGCTCAGTAACATGGCGCTGGCTGGGACTGGTACTGTCTGATGTAAATAGAGGTAGGTCAGGGTTGGGGTCGCAATGACTGCGAGGAGGGTCGAGGTCAGAGTCATTAGCACTGAAAGAGCAACGTTGCCTCGGGCGAGAAAACAAATGACATTGGATGCTGTGCCACCAGCACTGCTGCCTACCAGAACCATTCCCGTCAATTGAGGGGGAGTAAGGTGCAACAAGCGTCCCAGCAGGAA
Source organism: Methylothermaceae bacterium (assembly GCA_027024125.1). Lineage (GTDB taxonomy): Bacteria > Pseudomonadota > Gammaproteobacteria > Methylococcales > Methylothermaceae > Methylohalobius. The sequence continues at coordinate 4,921 of JALVSV010000178.1, forward strand.
GGCGGCCAGAGGCATCATCAGATATTGCAGGCCTACTCCGAGAAGAATCAGCCCGGGTTTTCTGAGTACTTCGCGAAAATGGGACCAGGAAAGCGTCAGTCCCATACAGAACATGATGACCACCAATAGTGGAACGATGGCGGATTTCCACTCCATCCAAGGGTCAGGACGAGACCAGGCCCAGACGATTAGTGGTGCTGTCCAGAGTGGAAACCACTGAACCAACCGGGCTATCACCGGCGGAAGAACAGATTGATGATCAGGGTGAGTATGAGGCTGACGATGATCATGGAGGTAATGGGAATGAAGATGAATTTGTTTTCATCCTGGATTCTGATATCCCCTGGAAGCCGTCCAAACCAGCTGAACAGCCCTGGAGCATAGGTCAGGATCAGTCCCATAATGAGCAGAATCACTCCGAGAACGATGAAGAATTTTCCGCCGGCCATGATGAAATGATTTGTGATTGCAAGAAATTTTATTTTGCCTCGAGTGGGGCTCGGTTTCAAACTGCCCTGTATCTGCTTATGTCAACCACCAGGTGGCCAATCCCAGGAAGGCCATGAAACCGACCACGTCGGTGACTGTGGTCAACAACACGCCACCAGCCAGTGCAGGATCGATGCCTACCCTGTCGAGCAGCAATGGAATGGTGACGCCGGCAAGGGCCGCGCACAGCAGATTGATGATCATTGCCGTTGCGATCAGAATGCCGATGTGTATCGCCTGAAACCACACGGCTGCTATCAGTCCCACGACAATGGCCCAGAGAACGCCGTTGAGAAATGCCACGGCGACTTCCTTATTGAGAAGCACGAACAGGTTGGTGGCGCCGATCTGTCTCAACGCCAGCCCTCGGATCACCAGGGTCAGGGTCTGGGTGCCGGCGATTCCACCCATACTGGCGACAATCGGCATCAAAACGGCCAGGGCGACTTCTTTTTGGATCGTCTCCTCGAACAACCCGATCACCCAGGCGGCCAGAAACGCCGTCACCAGGTTGACCCCAAGCCAGACCGCGCGCCGTTTGGCGCTCTCGGCAGCTGGCGCCATCATATCTTCTTCTTCGCTCAGGCCTGCAGTGCTCATGAGCGTGTGGTCGGCTTCGTCACGGATGACGTCCACCACGTCGTCAACGGTGATGCGGCCCAGCAATCGCCCTTTCTGGTCCACCACCGGCGCGGAGACCCAGTCGTGATGTTCGAACAACATCGCCACCTCGGAAGCGGACAGATCTGCCGGGATGGCTTCGATATCGGTGATCATCAGTTCACGGACAGTCTTGTCAGGCGGATTGGTCAAGAGCACTGAAAGAGGTAGAATACCGATCAGGCGGTCGTTTATGTCGACGACGTAAAGGCTGTCGGTCAGGTCCGGCAGTTCGCCGCGGCGGCGCAGGTATCGCAATACCACATCCAGGGTGACATCTGGGCGTACCGTGATGGTATCGGTGTGCATCAGGTTGCCGGCGGTGTCCTCCGAGAAGGACATCACCCGTTCCAGCCGGCTGCGGTCGTTCTGACTCAGGCTGCGGATCACCTGCTCGCGAATCTTTTCCGGGAGATCTTCCAGAATGTCGGCGAGATCATCCGGATCTAATGTCCCGGCCGCTTCGGCCAGTTCTTCCGAACGTGTTTCCTCGATTTTTCTGATCAGTGAAGCGCGTGCTTCCTCCCCCAGTTCCACCAGCACCTCACCGGCGATTTCGGAAGGGAGTAACGACCAGACCACTTGCCTGTCTGCTGGCTTCAGGGCTTCGAGCAGGTCAGCAATTTCTCCAGGAGTCAGCGCGTGGAGAAGGTGCTTGAGCTCGGCCAATTTCCCTGTTTCCAGGTCTTCGGCCAGTTCTCTCAGGTGTTTTTTGGTGGGTTCATGTTCGGTGCTGATAGGCATGGTGCGGGTGTCCTTGATGGCAAAAAGCAAAATTCAATCATTCTAGCAAACAGATATGGCTATTCCGGTCCATTTTCAAGATACTTTGTTCCTTTACTTATGTATCTGAGGAAGGGGGCGCTTTGAGCCGTAGATTATTCAAGTCCACCGCTATTGTCGGCAGCATGACCCTGGTTTCGCGCGTATTGGGTTTTATCCGGGACGTGGTGATTGCATTGTTGTTTGGAGCCGATGCTGCTACCGATGCTTTCTTCGTTGCCTTCAAGATCCCCAATTTCTTGCGCCGCCTGTTTGCGGAAGGCGCTTTTTCCCAAGCCTTCGTGCCAGTGATGGCCGAATACAAGGAACAACGAGGCAGGGATGAACTGAAGCAATTACTCGACCGTACTGCAGGTTCCCTGGCCCTGGTATTGATGGGTGTGACGATACTTGGCGTGGTGGGAGCTGCCTGGGTGATTTTGTTGTTTGCGCCGGGTTTTGCCCGCCACGGGGAGCAATATGAACTGGCAGTGGAAATGCTGCGGATCACCTTTCCTTATCTCTTTTTCATCTCTTCCACGGCTCTGGCAGGTGGTATTCTCAACACGTTCAACCGTTTTGCAGTGCCCGCCTTCACGCCGGTACTACTCAATATATGTTTGATATCCGCAGCTTTCTGGTTGGCGCCCAGATTGCCTGAACCTGTCACTGCATTGGCCTGGGGCGTGTTTGCCGCAGGTGCTCTGCAGTTGCTGTTCCAGTTCCCGGCATTGTGTCGGCTGAGATTGTTGCCGCGGCTTCGTTATGGTTTCCATGACCCCGGGGTGCGCAGGATCCTCAAGTTGATGTTGCCCGCCTTGTTCGGGGTCTCGGTGACTCAGATCAATCTGCTGATTGATACACTACTGGCATCATTCCTGCCCCACGGGAGTATCTCCTGGTTGTATTATTCGGATCGTCTGGTGGAATTTCCCCTGGGGGTGTTCGGTATCGCCCTGGCGACGGTGATCCTGCCCAATCTGTCCAAGGACTGGTCCGCAGGTCACCACGAGGCATTTTCGTCCTCGATCGACTGGGGACTGCGCTGGGTGGCCCTGATCGGGCTGCCTGCGGCGGTGGGTTTGTTCGTGCTGGCCGAACCGATCCTGTCGACATTATTTCAGTACCGCTCCTTCACCGCCCACGACGTCCACATGGCAGGACTGAGCCTCATGGCCTATTCGATCGGGCTGGTGGGTTTCATCCTGGTCAAGATCCTGGTTCCGGGCTTTACCTCCAGGCAGGACACCCGCACCCCGGTGCGTTTCGGTGTCTATGCCATGGTGGTCAACCTGATCCTCAACCTCAGCCTGATCTGGACCCTGGCCCATGCTGGACTGGCTCTGGCGACCTCACTGGCGGCCTGTGTCAATGCCGGTCTTCTATTGGGAGGTTTACGAAAGAGCGGTGTCTATCGGCCATCCTCTGGATGGCGACTGTTTTTGTTGCAAGTGATATTGGCCAATATGGCGATGGCTGCAGTGCTGTACCAGTTTGCATGGAACCTGAATTGGACTGCATGGAAAATGCAGGATCGCTTGCTGCATCTGGCCCTATGGATTGGTATTGGAGGTGCTGTCTATTTAGGGGCATTGGTGATGTCAGGGATACATTTGAGTTTGCGAAAACTCAAAAAAAACGTAACAAACCAGCATCAGGAAAAATGACACATTCAAGTAGGTTCTGAATTTCCATGGAAAAAAGGCAATGTGGATCAAACTGGTTGCTGGTTTTGGGTTACGCGATATTGTTGGTCTATGGAACGCTGTTTCCGCTGGATCTTATCGATTCGGGCACAACGGTTGATTTACAGCAATTGTTCGACTGGGAGGGGGCTCGAAAAAGATTGTCCCTTTCGGATCTTTTGGTCAATCTCCTTGTTTATCTGCCCTGGGGGTATCTGTTGTGCCGGTGTCTTGCATGTCTGCACTGGACTTCAGCTTTTATCGTGACTGTTCTGGCTGGAACGGGCCTGAGCTTTGGTCTGGAGTTCATCCAACTCTACCTTCCTTCCAGGGTGACCTCTTTCAGTGACATCGTGCTGAACACTGTGGGTACGGCGCTTGGTGCCCTAGCTGCCATAAGCTTGCAGTTTCCTGCCATTAGCCGCGTTTTGCAGCAATTGAGAGAACGCTATGTGGTTCCGGGGGCATTGGGGGATCTTGGGATTTTGGTGATTGGAATTTGGACTCTGTCAGAGTTGACCCCTTTGGTCCCTTCCCTGGATTTTGGCAATCTCAAACATGGATTCAAGCCATTTTATCTGGCATTACAGAATCCTGAGCTCATTCAATGGCACAAGATGATGAGTTATCTCCTGAATTTATGTGCCTTGGGCCTGTTGCTGCGATGGATTCTAAGTTCTCAGGTGTATTTCTGGAGGTTATTCCTACTCGTTTTTGGTGGAGTTTTGCTGTTGAAGGTTCCGGTGGTGAGCCGTCAGTTGAGTATTGAAGCCTGCCTGGGATTTGCAGGGGCTGGGTTATGGTTGGTTTTACTTTCCGGAACAAGTTATCGTCGATGGATGCTATGGTTCGGAGGCATATGTTTAATAGCTGCAAGGATTCTTGAAGCCTTGGCTAAAGGTGATGGCATTGCATTGACGACGTATCCATTCAATTGGATACCTTTTGCTGGACAAGGCAATGGTGTCATCGGGCTCATAGATATTCTTGTTGGTGTTTGGCCTTATCTAGCGCTGGCATTCTTTGCCCAGGTTGTTACTTCTTCCAGGTGGATACTCAATTTGGGTGCAATGGTAGTATTTTCTCTGGCTTTGTCTTTAGAGTGGCAACAACAATTCATTCCTGGACGTTATCCTGATGCCACGGATGCGTATCTGGCGCTTGCCGGCTGGTTGTTTGCCGGGTATTTCGTCCGTAGGAGGCAATCGGCCCCGAGATCTGATTATGAATATAAGGGCAGCAGGAAGAGAATGTATTCTTTGCCGTTTTGGATTTTTGGGGCGGTGGGGCTTGTGACGGTTGCTGGTGTGATTATATCCAAATTTCAGTCCAGATCTAACCCCTATGAAAACCACGAGGAACTGTTGTTTCCCGACCCATATGAATTACGGCCTCCTTCCTTTGCACACTTTAGAATCGAGCATCCCCGCCTTCCGGTTCCCTCTCCAATAGAGGTATATGAGCTTCGTCAACGCAATCAGAGATATCTGAATGTTCATCGTCGACGTGCCAGGGGTGGTCGAGGAGACTTCTTTTCTATTGCCCTAACCGGTCGCATTGATCCAACGACCATTGATCTTGCAGAAGTCACTCGTCGCCTTTTAGATTTGAATTACAGCTGGCGAGGCCATGAGCAGGCGATGCCAATCGCATTGGTCTATGATTGGCTGTATCCCCATTTTTCTCCAGAGCAGCGGAAGGCTTTACAGGGAAAGTTGGCAGAAGGGTGCCAGTACCTGATCCACCGTATCCGCCAGGAAGCGCTTTCCCCCTATAACGTCTATCTCTACAACAGCCCTTTCCAGGCCTTGATGGCCGTGGCCATCGCCCTGTACGATGATCATCCCTATGGGGATCAATGCATGGCATTCACCTACGATCTGTGGAAGAACCGGATGTTACCGGTTTGGCGTCAGGTGATGGGCCGGAATGGCGGTTGGCACGAAGGGGGAGAATATGTCGGAATCGGGATAGGGCGCGCGGTCTACAGCCTCCCCTCGATGTGGCGAAAAGCCACCGGGGAGGATCTGTTCAAAACCGAGCCGGGAATCAGGGGCTTTCTCGACTTTCTGATCTATCGCTATCGGCCGGATGGATTCCACATGCGTTGGGGCGATGGGGCCTTCTTCAATAAATGGGTGCCGCAGCGGTTCGCCTTGGCGCTGGAATACCGCGATCGCGCGGCCTATGGTTTTTTTGGTTGTCATCACCGGTTCGAACCCACCGCCTGGCCTTGGGGACCCCTGCCCGACGAGAGCCTGTGTGACCGCGATGCGTATAAATCCCTGCCATTACAAAAATTATTCGACGGGATTGGCATGGTGATCGCCCGCAGCGACTGGAGCGACGATGCCACCTACGTCACCTTCAAGGCCGGGGACAATTACTGGTCGCACATGCATCTGGAGCAGGGGGCTTTCACGCTCTACAAAGGAGGGCCTCTGGCCATCGACAGCGGGTTGTATGGCCCCAAATATGGTGCCGATCACCACATGAACTATAGTTATCAGACCATCGCCCACAATGTCATCACCGTCACCGACCCCGACGACACCGCCCTTCTGCCGGGAAAGGACAAGAAACCCCCGCGCCCCATAGCCAATGACGGGGGCCAGAGGCGGGTCGGTTCCGGCTGGGGGAAGAGGGCACCCATTGATCTACGGGAATGGCAGGAACTTTCGGTTACCTATCATACCGGCCGCATCGCCCGTTATTTTGAGGGGAAAGGGATGGTGGTGGCGGTGGCAGAACTGACCCCGGCCTACACCAACCGACACTGTGGCCGGGGGGATGCCTTCACCCGCACCTGCCGGGTCTCCCGCTACTGGCGGACCTTCCTCTATGACAGAACCGAGGATGTGGTGGTGGTGTACGACGACATCAAGTCCACCGACCCTGACTTCGTTAAACGATCGCTGGTCCACTCCATCGAACGTCCCCGTCTGAGGCCGGGAGGCTTCCGGATCGAGGTTCCGCCCAAGCCGCTACTGCACAGGCAGGGTGGGACACTTGAGGTCGACGTCCTGTTTCCCCGGGATGCCTATCTCAATCCCGTGGGCGGAAGCGGATTCGAATTCTGGGTGGATGGCAGGAACTACGATGGAAACGGGGAGGTCTGGCAAAAAGTCGCAAGGCTGAGAGAGCCCAGGCCCGAACCCGGCAGATGGCGGGTGGAGATCGTACCCCCGGAGAAGAGGAAGCGGGACCGTTTTCTGATGGTGCTCAGACCTTCCCTGTTGGGTGAGAGGAATCACACCCGGTTGGAGAGACTGCAGAGGGGGGGGAGCCTGGGTTGTCGCTTAAAGGGCCAAAACAGGACCGTCACCCTGCTATTCCCCGCCGATCGTGAAGGGGTTGTGATCGAAATGGATCGTGGCACTCCCATTGATTTGACGGTGAGAGCGGGAGAGTGATGCGGCAGAAATCTCCCTTGTCCCCCTTTGTAGAATGTGGAATCCGAACAAGAGTGAAATCTCAGCGTCGGTTACTGCCTGCCCGCCTCCTTCAGTCGCTTCTGAATTTCTGCCGAAACCGGCTGATAATGGGCAAACTCCATGGTGAAACTACCCTGACCTTCGGTCAGGGATTTGAGTGTGGATTCATAGTCCTGTAACTCGCTCAAGGGAACCTCTGCCTGTATCTGGATCCAGCCGTTGGGGAGTGCTTCGGTACTGCTGACCTTGCCTCTGCGGGAAGCCAGGTCGCCGGTGACATCACCCATATGGTTCTGGGGCGCTGTGACCGTAACCCTCATGATGGGTTCCAGTATGATCGGCTTTGCTTTCTCTACGGCATCCTGGAAGGCCTTTTTGCCGGCGGCGATGAAGGCGACTTCCTTGGAATCCACGGGGTGATGCTTGCCATCATAGACAATCACCTTGACATCCTGGATCTGGAAACCCGCCACCAAACCTTCTGCCATGGCCTGACGTACACCTTTTTCCACCGCCGGTATGAACTGTCCGGGAATGGCGCCACCCACCACCTGGTTGACGAATTCGAAGCCACTTCCTCGGGGCAATGGTTCAATTTTAAGAAACACCTCCCCGAACTGACCGGCACCACCGGTTTGTTTCTTATGCCGGTGATGCCCTTCGGCGGGGCGGGTGACGGTTTCACGATAGGGGATGCTGGGGGGATGGGTGGTGACTTCGATGTTGAACTGGTTCTGCAGGCGTTCCAGTACCATCCTGAGGTGTAATGCACCCAAACCCCGGATGACCGTTTCGTTGGCCTCAGGATCGTGTTCGATGGCAAGACTCGGATCCTCCTCGGCCAGTTTGTGTAGCGCATCGGACAGTTTCTGCTCGTCCCCATGGCGGACCGGTTTGACGGCCAGGCCCACCATGGGCTTGGGTAATTCGATCGGTTCCAGATGGAAATAGTCCTCGTCGTGAGAGTCGTGCAGGACGGCGTCATAATGGATGGCTTCGACCTTGGCGACGGCGCACAGATCCCCTGGGATGGCTCGATCGATTTCGGTTTGTTGTTTACCCTGAAGCCGAAGCAGGTGATTGACCTTGAAAGGCTTGCGGCCATCACCAATGAATAGCTGGCTGTCTTTGCTTATGGTTCCCTGATGGACCCGGAAGATGCCCAATTTTCCCACGAAGGGATCGACGTTGACCTTGAACACATGGGCGATGGCGTGCCTTGAAGGGTCTGGGGTGACTTCGACAGGCTTTGCGGCTTCTCCCTCGCCAAGATAGAACTGGGGAGGATTGCCTTCCAAAGGGTTGGGCATCAGTTCGGCAAAAATCTGCAGTAGCTCTTTGATACCAGCGCCGGTGCGGGCGGAAACGAAACAGACCGGGATCAGATGATTTTCCCTCAGTGCCCGTTCGAAGGGGTCGTGCAGTTGCTGAGGCTGTAATTCCTGGCCCTGTTCCAGATAGATTTCCATCAACGCTTCGTCCACTTCCACCACTTGATCCACCAGGGCTGCATGAGCTTCTTCCACAGATGAAAAATCGGTTGTCTCACCGCTGGGCTGGAAATAGCAGTCGATTACTTTGTTGCCGTGGCTGGCTGGCAGGTTGAGAGGGAGACATTCGGTACCGAATGTTGAACGTACCTGTTCGAGTACTTCGGCAAGGTCGGCATTGGCAAGATCGATCTTATTGATAATCACCAACCGGCAAAGTTTTCTCTGTTTGGCGACCTCCATCAGCCTTTGACCTACTGTTTCCGGACCCTGGCTGGCATCGACCACCAGGGCTGCAGTATCGACTGCAGGCAGTACGCTCAGAGTTCGGCCAATGAGGTCGGGATAACCAGGCGTGTCGATCAAGTGAATACGCGTACTCTGGTGTTCCAGATGACAGAGGGATGGGATCAATGAGTGGCCTAGCTGTTTCTCCAAAGGATCGAAATCACATACCGTGTTGCCTTTGGCCACCTCTCCCTTTTGCGGCGTGGCGCCACCAAGATGAAGCAATGACTCGATGAGCTCGGTTTTTCCGCTGCCAACATTGCCGACTAACGCGATATTGCGGATGGATTGAGTGTCGTATTCGGACATATCGCTTTCCCCCCTGAATAAATTAACTGTAAGACCTGAGCGGCTTCTTTTTGGGTGCGACCAGAAGTAGAAGCTGTTTAAGTCGATGTTACCATTGGAATGTGATTGGAATACAGCCCTGGAACCTGTTGGAGTGTAGATCATGACGACATTCTCACCATCACGTTAGACTGAATTTGCTAAAATGCGCGATTTGGCGATCCTTATGGCAGAATGCAACTAATCCAAGGCCTTAGACAGACTCCCTCGTCGGGAACCGTAGCCACTATCGGCACCTTCGATGGGGTCCATTTGGGTCATAGATATGTCATCGATCGGTTGGCAGAAGAGGGGAAAAGGTTTGGACTGCCGGTCACCGTGGTACTGTTCGAGCCCCAACCCCGGGAGTACTTCACGGGTTCTGCGGCCCCGGCCCGTTTGACTCGTTTAAGGGAAAAGCTGATTCATCTAAAACAATTGCCGGTGGACCAGGTATTGTTGTTGCGTTTCAATCGCCGACTGGCGGCCTTGTCGGCATTGGATTTCATCAACCGCGTGCTGGTTGATGGTTTGGGAGTCAGGCATTTGGTGGTGGGAGATGATTTTCGCTTCGGGTGTAACCGCGAAGGCGACTTCAAATTGTTAGAGGAGGCCGGTAAACATCATGGATTCGATGTGGTTTCCACTCCCTCCTTTACCATAGAGGGTGTCAGGGTCAGCAGTACCCGGATTCGTGAGGCCTTGGAAAGTGGACAATTGGCCAAGGCGGCGCGTTACCTGGGGCGGACCTATTCCATGTGCGGGCGGGTGAGTGCCGGTCAGAAGCGGGGACGGGATCTGGGCTTTCCCACGGCTAATCTGAATCTTTTCCGCCGCAAGAGTCCGATCAGTGGCGTATTCGCGGTCACGGTAGCAGGTGTCGATGGGGGTTCCTTGCCTGGTGTGGCCAATGTTGGGGTACGCCCCACTATCGAGGGAAGTGCGACAAAGGTGCTGTTGGAGGTGCATCTGTTCGATTTCGATGGCGATCTTTATGGCCGTCAGCTGGAAGTGTTTTTTCAGCATAAAATACGCGAGGAACACCGTTTCACCTCAGTCGAGGCATTGCGGGAACAAATACAGATAGATGTGGCCAAGGCCCGTCAATTGTTGAAATCTCAGGAAAACCAATGGACTACAAGAACACTCTGAACCTGCCCAAGACTGATTTTCCCATGCGTGCCAATCTGGCCAAACGTGAACCCGAGCGTCTGGCCAAGTGGCAGTCGCTGGGGTTGTATCAAAAGGTACGCGAGCGATTTGCAGGCCGCCCTAAATTCGTTTTGCACGATGGTCCTCCCTATGCCAATGGCCCAATTCATATCGGCCATGCGGTCAACAAGATCCTCAAGGATTTCATCATCAAGTCCAAAGCCCTGAGCGGTTTCGACGCCCCCTATGTTCCGGGCTGGGATTGCCATGGTCTTCCCATTGAGCTGCAAGTGGAGAAAAAGGTAGGTAAGGCGGGTCTCAAAGTGACCGCAGCCGAGTTTCGCAAAGCCTGCCGTGAATATGCCCAGTCCCAGATCGAATTACAGCGTCAGGATTTCATTCGCCTCGGTGGATTGGGGGACTGGGGTAAACCTTATCTGACCATGGCCCCTGAGTTCGAGGCTAATATCCTGCGTTCCTTCGGTAAGATTCTCGGTGCCGGCCATGTCAGTCGTGGTGCCAAGCCGGTCTATTGGTGTACCGATTGTGGTTCAGCTTTGGCTGAGGCGGAAGTCGAATACGAGAATAAACGTTCTCCTGCCATCGACGTACGTTTCAAGGTGGTGGACGAGGAGGCTTTTCTGGCCCGTTGTCACCATGTGCCAGGGCATGAGGGAGAAGGCCCTGTATCGGTAGTCATCTGGACCACCACCCCTTGGACCCTGCCAGCCAACCAGGCGGTGGCTTTGCATCCGGAGCTGGAATATTCCCTGGTCCAGTGCCGCGGCGAACGTGGACCGGAGCGTTTGCTGGTGGCAGAGGGCCTATTGAAAGAGGTCATGGATCGATATGGCATCGAGGACTATCGGGTCATTGCCTATTGTTTGGGCAAGGATCTCGAGGGCATCGTCTTGCAACATCCTTTCTACCCCCGGGAAGTACCCATCATCGTGGGCGAACACGTCACCCTGGAAGCTGGAACCGGCGCCGTGCACACAGCCCCCGGTCACGGTCAGGAGGACTATGAGATCGGTCAACGGTATGGTTTGGCGGTCGACAATCCCGTGGGCAGTGATGGGCGTTTTCTGCCCAATACAGCGTTGTTCGCGGGAGAGCACGTCTTTACCGCCAACGATCATGTGGTGGAAGTGCTCAAGGCGAGGGGGGCCCTGCTACACGAGGAAGTGATCGAACACAGTTACCCTCATTGCTGGCGTCATAAGACACCGATCATCTTTCGCGCCACCCCTCAGTGGTTCATCTCGATGGACAAAGCGGGGTTGCGTCAAAAGGCTCTGGAAGAGATCAAACGAGTGGGCTGGATTCCCGACTGGGGACAGGCGCGTATCGAGTCGATGGTGGAAAACCGACCTGACTGGTGTATCTCTCGGCAGCGTAACTGGGGCGTGCCGATTGCGGTGTTCCTTCACAAGGAGACTGGCGAACTCCATCCCAATACCGCCGAATTGATCGAACAAGTGGCGGTACGGATGGAAGCTTCGGGTATCGATGCGTGGTTCGAGCTGGACCCGGAGGAACTATTGGGACCTGAAGCACAGCAGTATGACAAGATCACTGACATTCTGGATGTCTGGTTCGATTCCGGAGTCACTCATGAATGTGTCCTCAAAGAGAGGGAAC
>JALVSV010000179.1 GCA_027024125.1 Methylothermaceae bacterium
CCCTGAAGGCTCCACGCCGGCTTCCCTGCCGGCGAGGCTTTCGAATCAGACCACCCGCCCCTTCAATCAGTCCTTTACGTGTTTAGATGACGTGGTCCTGTTGACCAATCCGATACGAGTTGACACGAAGCGATCCTGCACTCTCAATAACATAATCTGGAATTTTTCAGCGCCCTGTTGATAGAGCAAGGGATATTTTCGAAAATGTATAAGGATAAAACTTTAAGGTTTATTTCTTTATCCCAGGCAAACCGCCATTCTGCCCACCCAGAGGCCACACCGATCACCATGAGAAATCACTGGACAACTTGGGGCTTGCTTCTGTTGTTGGCGTCTCTGGCAGGATGTTCAGAACCCTTCAGCAGAAAATCACGACAACCACTTCCCCCTCTGGAAACCACACACTTCAAAAGCAAGGTTGATAACTCGGTCGTGGGGCACATCTATCGCCTGCAACTCCAGAAAGGAGACACCTTGGCAGACGTAGCGCGCCACTTCGCCATTGGTTTTCAGGCCCTTCAGGACGCCAATCCCGGCATCGACCCCTGGCTTCCACCAGAAGGAAAAGAAATCATCCTTCCGCTGGCTTTCATCCTCCCGGACGCACCCCGGGAAGGGTTGGTGATCAATCTCCCGTCCATGCGACTGTTCCATTTCAAGGAACACGGACGGGTTGAGTCTTATCCGATAGGTATCGGCCGTGCGGGATGGAACACTCCTCTCGGCAGAACTCACATCGTTCAGAAAAAATCAAATCCAAAGTGGGTGGTTCCAGAGTCCATCCGCCGGGAACACGCGTCATTGGGCGACCCCCTGCCCAAGGTCGTCCCTTCGGGGCCGGACAACCCCTTGGGAAGCCATGCACTGCGGCTGGGATTTCCAAGTTATCTCATCCACGGCACCAACAAGCCCTACGGAGTGGGCCTTCGAATCAGTCACGGATGTATACGGCTGTACCCTGAAAATATGGTCAACCTGTACTCCCGGGTCGAAGTCGGCACTCCGGTCACCATCGTGGATCAGCCCTACCTACTCGGTTGGTGGGGAAACCAACTATATCTGGAAGCACATACGCCGCTGCAACCACAGGGTGAAGAAACGGTAAAGTGGCTTGCAGAATTGGAGGGACGCCTGCGGAGAATAGAAAAAGAGATCCATGGAGAAATCGATTGGAACCGGGTGGCTGAAACCGTTTCCGAGGCCAGAGGCATCCCCATACCAATTTTGACGAAAGCACGAAATCTGGACCGGTTGATCGCCAGCGTACCCCTGGCACCTCACCCCGACCAATGGCCTTATTCCCCTGATTTTCCGGATTTTTCCGTCGGATGGTATCTGGATTTAGATCTGCCGCTGATGACCAGGGACGCGCGCAAATTGGCAGCCATCCTTCGACACCAGGGGCCTCCTCTTCCGGCACACCGAATTGGCGACCAGGTATTTATCGGCCCCTACGCAAGCAAACCCGCTGCCATCAAGATCAAATCGCGTTTGCAACGGAAACTGCAGCTAGGCAGCAAACTGGTATCACCCTGGAAAAGCCAGGAATTGCTGAAAATGACGGTCATTCATTATAGAGAATGAATGCCTCACCATAACTGGTGTCGCCCCTGAAATCTTCCCAAACGAAGGCAGGCTGGGGAATCGGCTTGGTCGGAAGGGGAAAGGTGATCACGTCCAACACCCCGGTAAACAGCCGGCCTGCGGTATTGGCCACGCCTTGAATAAAGCCGCCGGTCAGGCCGTAGGCAAAGCCAGGCACACCATCTTCATACAGGCTGTTGTTGTAACCATTGATCATGCACTTTGGAATTTCCACCCAGGAGAGCACGATATTGCTAAAACCCACTCCAAGCTTGCGCCCCACTGCCCCGCCATAACTTTCCTGGGCGACTCCCTCACCTGCTGACAATGCCAACAAGAAGGTAAGCACGAACACTTTAAGCCGATAGCGCATCACAATTCTCCTGTAGCAGAACTCCCAAAGCAAAAAACACCCCGAAAGAGGCACACTCTTCTATAACCATAGAAAACCCTGAGCGGTTTGCAAGTTAAGCGGAAGATGAGAAACGCCCCTGACACCCAGGGGGTGTCAGGGGCGTTGAAGTCAGGACAGGCTTGGGCTAATCAGCCAGCCAGATTCTGGTTGGCGAACTCCCAGTTCACCAGGTTCCAGAAGTTTTCGACATACTTGGGGCGGGCATTGCGGTAATCGATGTAATACGCGTGCTCCCAGACGTCACAAGTCAGAATCGGTTTCTTGCCATCGGTCATGGGGTTTCCGGCGTTTTGGGTCTGGACGATTTCCAGTTTGTCCCCGTTTTTCACCAGCCAAGCCCATCCGGAACCGAACAATGTGACCGCAGCCTTGCTGAAAGCTTCCTTGAAGGCATCAAAACCGCCGAAATCGCGATCAATCGCCGCAGCAATCGCCCCAGTGGGAGTCCCACCCCCATTGGGGGACAGACTGTTCCAGTAGAAAGTGTGATTCCACACCTGAGCGGCATTGTTGAATATCGGCCCCGAAGCTTTGAGAATGATTTCCTCCAGAGCCATATTTTCGAATTCAGTCCCCTGAATCAGATTGTTCAAATTCACCACATAGGTGTTATGGTGCTTACCGTAATGGTATTCCAAAGTCTCCCTGGAAATGTGAGGTTCCAGGGCATCCATCGCATAAGGAAGGGGTGGCAGTTCATGTTTCATTGAGTGACTCCTTTTGATTGTTGTTCCACAGAGATACCAGGCACTGATTTCCTAGTACTGCACTCGGAAACAAATACTTTAGCACTGCTCCGATTGTGAATAAAGAGGTGCTTCGGAATGCTGACGCAACATTTCATACAACTCGTCTTTGAGCCGCAAACGTCTCTTCTTCAAAGATTCCAGGTAATGGTCCGATGGTGTTTCGATCTGCGATTCTATCCTTCGCACCTCCCGGTCAACTGTGTGATATTCATCGAAAAGCCGGGCAAAATGGTGATCGCTCAGTTTCAACTGATGAATCTGCTCGCGATATTCCGGGAACTCGTGCACAAGGTCGTGATGTTCTCCAAACATGACTCTATATTACCTTTCAATCATTCATTGCGAATCGATAAGGATAAACTTAATCATCCTCTGCCAGTTTGCCCTGGATCAAACTTTCCCCTCCCTGTACAGATCGAATCCAAAACCTGCTCTTCCAGGGGCATTTCGCATGCGCATTCAATGGAATGGAATGGGCCCTGGAATCTGCAGTTGCACCTGATCAGGTGCCAGGCAATGCTTTTCATCACATGCCTGGAGTTGCAGCCAAACGGGTAAAGGACCTCTTCCCAAACGCTTCACTGGAGCAGAAAAACTGACCTTGCCCTTATACAAAACAAGAGGCTGACTGGAGAAAGGCAGAAGCACTCGTTCCGGTGGGGGATAATCGACAGCCCCCATCCTCCAGCCCCGTGTATCCTCAGCCGGGGAAATGTGAGTCGGAATCAGATCCTCGAGCGTCTTTGGTCCATTGACATGCCAGCCGTCCTGTATCCTCAGCTGCACTTGCAGTCTCTCTGTGTTTGCCATCCCATGAATTCGTACTGAGCCACGAGCTGCATACTGCAGGGGGCCTGTCTCGCCCTGCACAAATTCCCGGAAACCAGTCAAAAAATAGCCGAATCCAGATGGGCTGTGCTGGAGCTGCCCACTCAATGCCTTGGCCAAGGCGTGGAAGCGGGTCAGATACAAAAGTTGAGGTGCCCGGTGCTCGAGGTGGGCCAGCAATCGTTCCGCCACTGAGTTGCCCGAGGGAATGGCCCCGTCATAAGTTTCCTTGGGACGCACCATGAGAAACCCAGACCTGTCCCTGTTCATGAAAAAGGCACCATGTTCGTCGTCCCAGAAGTGTGCCAGCATGAGATCCGTCAACACCTGGGCTTTCTGCAGCCACGACCGATCCAGGGTGACGTCGTACAGACTCAGCATCGCCAGGGCTAACCAGGCATAGTCTTCCTGTTGGCCCTCGCCACTGGCACGCCCATGCAGAGAGGCTCGAACCAGTTTCCCCTCGTGGTAATGTTGCCGCCACAAATACTCTGCAGCGCGTCTTGCAGCAAGCAAATACCTGGGCTCATTCAACAATCGCCCAGCCTCTGCCATAGAAACGATCATCATGCCATTCCAGGCTGTGATCACCTTGTCGTCACGCAGCGGAGGGATTCTCTGACGACGAACCTCATAAAGCCGAGTGCAGATACGATCGAGTCTTGGCAACAGTTCCGGCACTGTCATACCTTTTTGCTTTGCAAATTTGGCCAGGGACAGAGGTAAATGGAGAATATTACGACCTTCAAAATTCCCCCGCCGGGTCACTCCGAAAATTTCAATGGCCAATGCGGCTTCCTGGTTGGGCAAAGCCTCCCTGATCTGTTCGGGCGTCCAGAGGAAGTACTTCCCCTCCTCCCCTTCACTATCTGCATCTGTGGCAGAAAAGAAGCCGCCCAGAGGGGATGTCATCTCTCTGAGGACGTAATCGAAGGTCTGGCGTGCGATCCGCCCATAGAAAGCATCATTGTTCAATAGGGCCACATGGGTATAGATCAGCCCCAATTGGGCCTGGTTATAGAGCATCTTCTCGAAATGGGGTACCTGCCAGGCAGCATCTGTGGCATAACGGTGAAACCCCCCGCCAATCTGATCGTAGATACCGCCCCGTGCCATGGCATCGAGCGTATGGGTGACCACCTCGAGGAGCCTGGGATCGTAGCTACGCCATAGTTCGTCCACCAACAGGAACAGCCAGGGCTCATTGGGAAACTTGGGTGCCTGGCCAAACCCTCCATGGACTGAATCGAAGCGCGAGGCGAGTTCGTTTACCGCCCGTTTGACCACATTGATATCGACTTCGCCAGTGGCCGATTGGGGGGTATACATCCGCGCCACTGCTTCGGCGATCTCTCCTGCCTGTTGCTCGATCGCCGGCCTTTGGGTATCCCAGGCCCGGGCAATCTGCAACAACAATTGCCGGAACTGCGCAGGGGGAAAGTAAGTTCCCCCATAAAACAGCTTGCCATCAGGGGTGAGAAACGTGGACAGTGGCCATCCGCCGCTGCCTGTCAGCAGTTGAACCGCATTCATATATGTGGCATCCACGTCAGGACGTTGCTCACGATCCACTTTCACGGCGATGAAGTCACGATTGAGGATGGCTGCGATCTCCGGGCTCTCGAAGCTCTGCTCTTCCATCACGTGGCACCAGTGACAGGTAGAATAGCCAATGGAGAGAAAGACCGGCTTGTTCTCCTTTTTGGCCCTTGCAAAAGCCTCGTCACCCCATGGGTGCCAGTCCACGGGATTGTGGGCATGCTGCAACAGATAAGGGGAATCCTCGAGGATCAAACGATTCGTATATTTTGGTGACCCATCCGGCAACAAATGGTGAGTACGGGGACGATACTCAGTCCCCTTGGCGAGCAGGGCCTTGCATAAGGTTTTCTGGAGCCTGGATGGATAGACCACCCCTTCGGCGCCGGGAATAGCTTGGATGCTCAACCTAGATACCTCCCGGGCACACAGTATGTCGTGATATGAAACCATGATCAAGAAACAGCCCCACCTGATGGTGACCAAAGAGACTGTTGCAAAGGGCCATTTCCGCTTCAAAAGACCACAAAAATGAAACAATTGATGGAACAAAACAGGTTTTGTAGGGTCTTTAGCTCCGTTAACTCATGATTTGTCTCCAAATCATCCTCCTCATGGGTATTGCTCCCATATCTGGACCCACCTTTTTGGTGGGTTTTTTTTGCCCGAAACACCAGGATTGTTTCAGTCATTTCTGAATCCAGGCCATGTCTGTTCAACCTGCATCCCCCATCGGCAGTCGCCCCCCTGTTATCGCTGCATCGACTACGCGATCTGCCAGGCGGGAAAAGGGAAGACTTTGAATCCAGGCACTGCC
>JALVSV010000180.1 GCA_027024125.1 Methylothermaceae bacterium
CTTGAGACAGCCTATCTGTTGTCGCGGCTGGAACACTACGAAGGGATGGCCATTCTTTCCACCAACCTGCGTCACAACATCGATGCGGCCTTCAGCCGACGACTCGAATTCATCGTCGAGTTCGAGGAACCGGGACGGGATCAGCGCCTGGCGCTGTGGCGCTGCCATTTGCCCAAAGGCGTACCGCTTGCAAACGATGTGCAACTGGAAGAACTGGCCGCCCACTTCAACATCGTCGGCGGTTTGATTCGCAACGCCGCGGTTTCCGCAGCCTTTCTCGCTGCCGCCGAAGGTACGCCGATTCAAAGAAAGCATTTCATTTGCGCCATCCGCCGGGAGTATGAAAAAGCGGGGAAGGCCTGGCGGGAGATGGCGGAGAATTAACGAAACACCAGACAACACGAGGGTTATGTTATGGCCGAAATAAACACACTACTGGACTTCGCACGCCACTTGAGAGGATGGGACGAAACAAAGGTGGTGGATGGTGAGGAAACCATCGTGCACCACGACGGTGTCTACGAACTGGCGAAAGCCGAGGCACAACAGATCTTCGCCGACAAGGTGAAAGCACTCTCTGGATCCAAGGCGATGGTGGGTGATGAACTGGTGGAAACACCGGGAGCGCTCAAAAGCCATCAGGCACTGATTGACCAGTTGGCCGAACTTGAACAACGGCTCAATTCCATCCGTAAGCAAATCGGTCAGGTACTCATGCCTTCCGACAGGCAGGGGCTGGTGGATCAAGAGCGCCAACTGATCCTCGAACTGCGTAAATCACGGGCTGAGATCCTGGTCAGCGAAGCTGAACTGCATACCCTGGAAAGCGAGAAAAAAATCGCCGAGGCGGAACTCGAAAGAGTGGAATCGGCCTTGAAGCAGTCCGATGGGATGCTCAAGGAAGCGGAAGAGCGTGACCGGCTACACAGCGAATGGAAGAAGGCCATCGAAGCCGATGGAATTGTGGATCAATTAAAAAATGAAGCCGGGGCCCGGCTGGATGAGAGAGACGCTTTTGTTGCGGAAGGTGAGGAAACTCCCTTAATTCAGCAGGCAAAGTTGCGGGTCGAGGGGGATATCCCGGAAACACTCAGGACCAGGGCCCGCGAGCGGGCCATGCAGGTGGATTCAGAGCTGGCCGGCCACCAAGGACAGATCGATACGTTGGAAGGGGACAAGATGGCTCACAAGGACTCAACCCAGGGAATTGCCGGGTTGGCGGCCCAACGCTGGTGGTCGTTCGGAAAAGCCGAGGCCAAATTCCAGGAGCTGGTGCAGCAAAGTCCGGTGCACTACGAACAGGCCATGGCCTTGCTGAAGATTGTGGTGGACAGCGAACCACTGACTGAAGAGCAGTCCAGCCGGATTGCCGAGGTGGCCATCGACGAAGCCGAACCTAACGCCCTGAGCCAGGAGAAGAAACTCCATGAGGCGCGGGCGGCGGTGGCCGAAGCTGAAGCCGACGTGCAACTCAAAACCCTCGAAGTCGAGCTGGCAATCGTCCAGGCACTGGCCAAGTCCCCTGGTTCGGACCCTGATACAGATGCCCAGGTCATCTCGACAAGGGCCGAACTGGAAGATGCCGAAACCGCCTTGGACAACGCCCGGTCTGAGTTGGCTACAGCCGAGAGTGAATTCGACAGTGACAAGGCGGAGAAACTCGACATCTGGGAAGCGGCCGTTCCCGATCACATCTGGGCCAACCTGGTTGCCTACGACGACGCCGTTACTCTGCTCACCCAGATCACCAACAGCGATCCGGCAACCCTGGCGACGGCAATGGATAGTGCGGAGGTTTCGCTGGTGGATGCCCTCGAACTGGAAAAACGTGACCGGCAGGCGGTCGATGAACTGGAAACCCGG
>JALVSV010000181.1:0-5471 GCA_027024125.1 Methylothermaceae bacterium
CGTTACGGGTACGAACGTAGCCGGGTCGATCTGCTGCTGGAGGTGCGGGGGAGACCTGCCTGTTTTGTTGAAGTGAAGAATGTCACCCTGGTTGATAAGAGTATTGCAATGTTTCCCGATGCAGTCAGTGTGAGGGGGCAGAAGCATCTGCGGGAGCTGATTCAAGTGGTCAGGCAAGGGGGACGCGCCGTCATTTTTTTCTGCATTCAGCGAAGCGATGTCACAAAGATGATACCTGCAGACGCCATCGATCCAGACTATGGACAACTGTTGCGTGAAGCAGTGAGGTCGGGGGTCGAGGCGCTGGCCTGGAAGGCTCGGGTGACACCCGGCGAGATCGTTTTGACTCAGGCCGTGCCGGTGATATGTTCCTAGTGCGAAGTCGGTATCATTTCTTCAGGCAATTCTATTCCATGATTGAACCAATGATGGTTCGGGGCGTCTCCACAAGAGCGGAAAAATGTCGTAAGAGTGTTTTTGGGGAAGAAGGCATGCGGAGAATACGATGGCCATATTGATTGTGGATGACGACCAGGACCTTGGCAGGTTGGTCAGTATGCGCCTGGATTCGGAAGGTTATGAGACCCTGGTGGCGCGTTACGCAAAGGATGCCTTCAAAATTCTGGGGCTCGATGGCACGGCCGATTGTCCACAAGTCGAGTTGGTCTTACTCGATGTTTTGTTGCCGGACTATTCGGGCATCGATGCGTGCCGCCGCATCAGTTCGGATCCACGGACCTGTGACGTTCCTGTGATCATGATGACCGGCAGCAATGATGAAATGCACCTTCAGCAGGCTTTTGACGCAGGCGCCATAGATTACATCGAAAAGCCTTTCAAAGGCATGGAACTGCTGGCCAGGATCCGCTCGGCTCTGCGCCTCAAGGAGGAAATTGCGTCCCGAAAACGGCAGGCGCTTGAACTGGAGAATGTCGCCAATCAACTCAAAGAGGCCAATGAAAGGCTTCGTCAATTGTCCTTTCACGACTCCCTGACCGGCCTCCACAACCGCCGTTATTTCGACGATTTTCTGGAAAGGGAATTCAAGCGTGCCCAACGCAGCAAAAATGCGATTGCGCTGATTATGATCGATATCGACTATTTCAAGAGGTACAACGACCGTTTTGGTCACCAGGCCGGGGATGAATGCCTGCGTCAGATAGCCGCCACCTTTGCCCTGGTGGTGCATCGCTCTCATGACCTGGTGGCCAGGTATGGTGGGGAGGAATTCGCCGTGGTGCTTCCCGATACCAATAACGCGGGTGGCCTGGCAGTTGCCGAGAACTTGCGCAGCAAGGTGGCAGATCTAAAGATCACGCATCCCGATTCCCCTTTCGGCTATGTCACCATCAGTGCAGGGGTCGCTGCAGCAGTTCCCGCACCCGACTCCCATTCGCATCAATTGATCGAGTTGGCAGATGCCGCACTCTATCACTCCAAGCGTGCCGGCCGGAATCGGGTCAGCGTCGCAGCCTGAGGGGTTCACCCAGGAATTCTATCCCTGCCCAGCCATCTTTCATGAAGGTCCGGATGTTACGGTGGTCGTTGCCTTGCGGATGGGACAAGACATGGCGATAGTGTTCACCGAACAACGTCAGGGTCTCCTGCTCTGAGAAGCCGTGCATTCTGGCAAAGGCGAATATCTTGCAGGATCCTTCGTTTTCTCCTGCCTGGTTGACGAAGCGGCGATCTCCCAGCCCATTGGCAAAGGTGCAAGGGGTGTATTCGTAATGGGAATCGATGACGGCCAGGATGGTGGCAAAATCCGGTGATTCTCCACTACGTAGTCTGGTGATCAGTTCGTTTGGATTCATGGTGGTCAACGTATCAGTTGGGCCAGCTGTTTGAACTGCGGATGATCGGCATCACGCAACCATTCGAACAGGACCGATTCCCCCGACAGGACCACGATTCCAGCCTGGCGCATTCTTTCCAGGGCATAGATCTTATGCTCAGGCTTTCTCGAACAGACTGCGTCCTCGACCACGAAGACCTGGTGGTCTTGGTCCTGCAACGCGAAGGCCGTCTGCAACACGCACACGTGGGTTTCCTGGCCGGTCAACAAAATCTGGTTCCTGCCTGTTTGCACCAATGCCTGGTCAAAACCCTCAGCACCGGTGCAGGAAAAACAGATCTTGGGCAGGGGTGTCACATCGGCCGGCAGATGGTCTGCGACCTCCAAACAGGTGGCGCCAAGCCCGGTGGGATATTGTTCGGTGGCCAGAACCGGAACACGGAGGGCTGAAGCCGCCTGTAGCAGCATGGCAGTGGTGGCGAACATCTGTTCACGCTCTCCTTCAGGCATGGCCTCCGCCAGGCGGGGCTGGATATCGATCACGACCAGCACACTACGGTCGCGGTCGCACAGCTGGGGAGGCAAAGTCATTTTTTCTCTTCTATTTGCAGTTGGAGGCAATTCAATTTGAATCCAGCTCATTCTACCAGACCGGATGACAGGTTTTCCCCCTTCGGTTTGAAATGGCTAAAGCTCCTTCATCTATTCAAGTCGAAGCAGGTGTTCTGCTTCGAAAACACCATGAATACTTTCTTGCTGCGCAATCCTGCTGTGCAGGAGAGTCCTGCCCAAACTTTCCTGTTCGGGCGCTCGCCCGGCGGTGAAAGTCCACTGGACTTGATGAACCACTTCCCTGTGGTTCACCCCGTTGGGGCCAGCCTGCGGCTGTTCAAATTTGTTCCCGACAAATTTGTCGGTCCGGGCTCGCCCCTGTAGGCTCCCGCCAGGGCCCCGTCATCTATTCATGCCGGGGCGGGTGGTCTGCTTCGAAAAACGCCGTGAATACTTCCCTGTAGGCTCCACGCCGGCTTCCCTGCCGGCGAGGCTTTCGAATCAGACCACCCGCCCCTTCAATCAGTCCTTTACGTGTTTAGATGACGTGGTCCTGAGGCACCCGCCCTCCCTGCCTTTTTAATCAATCCTTCCATGTGATTTTATATGGTTCAATGACGTGGTCCTGCTGGAATGGCACATAGCAACAACAAGGCGGTTCGTCTTCAACTACTTGTTGCTGCCCATGTCCTGACTTGACTGCTGGACCGATTGATCGGGTATGTTCGTTAAGGCTTCTGCGATCCTCCGGGCCAGGATGGGCTGGGCCTGGAGGTTGGGATGGATTCCATCGTCCTGCATCAGATTGGCATCGAGCGCCACTCCATCAAGAAAGAAGGGTACGAAGCCGACCTGATAGCGCTTGGCCAGACGGTGATACACCGCTTCGAACCGCCGGGAAAACTGCGGTCCGTAATTGCTTGGGATCTTCATCCCAAGCAGGAGGATTCTGGCACCTGAAGTCTGTGACAGCTCTATCATCGAAGCAAGGTTCCTCTCCATTTGCGGTGGGAGAATACCTCTCAAACCGTCGTTTCCTCCCAGCTCCAGGATGACTATATCCGGTCTGTGGGTTTCCAGGAGCCCAGGCAGGCGTCTGAGCCCTCCGGCGCTGGTTTCCCCGCTGATGCTGGCGTTGACAATCGTGACTGCTTTGTGTTCTTTTTTAAGCTGCTTCTCCAGCAATGACACCCAGCCCTGATCCAGAGGAATGCCGTGGGCCGCGCTGAGACTGTCACCAAGGACCAGAATGGTGAGGGCCGATGCGGGCCAAGGCAACAGAATACACAAAACGAATAGACCGATTCTCATCATGTTTCCAAACTCCAGGCAGAGATTTTCCGTTCGGTGGCGATCGTGAACGCAATGATCGTGACAGAGCATCTTAATAAATCTGTGGCAATCTCGGATAGTCGGCTGGATATTCTGGTCGATGTGAATTTGACCATCGGACTGGGTGAAAGTGTCGCCGTGGTGGGGGTTTCGGGGTCGGGTAAGTCCACTTTGTTGAGCCTTCTGGCCGGACTGGATCTGCCGACATCGGGTAGGGTTTTACTCGAGGGGCACCCTCTGAACGAGTTGGACGAGGATGGAAGGGCCGAACTGCGTGGTCGCATGGTCGGTTTCGTCTTTCAATCGTTTCAACTGCTGCCCAGCCTCACGGCTCTGGAGAACGTGATGTTGCCTCTGGAACTCAAAGGGGTGCGGCTGGCCAGTGAGAGGGCCAGAGACATGTTGGAACGGGTCGGGCTCGGACACCGCCTCAAGCACCATCCCCGGCAACTGTCGGGAGGGGAACAGCAGCGGGTGGCGCTTGCGCGTGCCTTCGTGACCGAACCCAGGATCCTGTTTGCCGACGAACCCACTGGGAATCTGGACCGAAGGACCGGCCGGCAGGTGATCGATTTGTTGTTCGAGCTTAACCGGCTTCATTCGACCACTCTGGTGTTGGTGACCCATGACGAGGGGTTGGCGGGGAGGTGTGGTTTACTTCGCCCCTGCGGCAGTGGATAATCAACATAGTTCTTCTGCTTTGAAGAAGAACAACAACCCGAGTGGGACAAAAACGCCAGCTTTGTTAAGGGAAAGGTCATTCCCATTCCTATCTACGGCGAGGCTCAGGCCGGGAGTTTTGGAGGGTATGCTTCTCCCACTCCGGAGCAGTATTTCCCTACTCCAGACGTAATGCTTAAAGGTCTCCCGCCTGAGAGAGTCTTCTGGATAAGAGTAGAGGGAGACTCAATGCGTCCTATGTTCCAGCCGGGAGACCTCGTGTTAGTAGCGGATCCTTCCTGGTATGAGGTTAAGGAGGGAGCTCCCGTTGTGGCTGTGAATGGGGACGGGGAACTCACGGTTAAATATTATCATCACGATAGAAAGAACAAAGTAATAATCCTTGAGCCTGCTAACCCTGCCTATAAGCCGATTGTGATACCGGAGAACAAGCTCCACGAGAGTGAGGTTCTGTTCTTTCCGATAATTGCGCATACAAAGGTGTTTTGAGGGGGGAATAGATGGAGGGAAAGAGTTATTACCTTACTCCTTATATAGTTAGGTCGTTATCAGGAGAAAACCTTGATTCTATTAAGAGGCAATATGACTTGCTCTATGAACTTTATGAAGAATTTTCTTACCTGCAGGAGAACGGAGATACGGTAAGCTTTGAAGATAATAGGAAAGCTATTAGGATTTCCGAACTTCATCTTGTAGAAGATGAGCGTTTGTTATATGGAATTATGCAATATGGAGAGTACGGAGAAGAAAAACCGGTAATTAATACAGAGACAGGAGATACTACACACGTAGTAACTAGACAAGAGTCTGTAATGAAACCTTATTATTTTGCATTTTTCATTCCTAACGATTCTGAAATAGGTATCTTCCTTTCACAAAAAACAGGAAACGTAGGGATTAAAACAGTAATGCAAGCTTTGTGTAAAGATAGATTTTCTGGTAAGTTCCCTGTTTACTTCTCACAGTTAATTTTAAGCGAAGTCCTTGAAAAGTTGTTTTCCCACCCTTTAGCTAAAATTCGTTTTGTTAAATACATCGTCTCAAAGGATATAGCAGAAACACTTATAGATAACACTGAGTTGGAAGATATTTATGAAGAACGTCATATTAT
>JALVSV010000181.1:5481-5931 GCA_027024125.1 Methylothermaceae bacterium
TGGTTGGTTGAAAGAGCTAAAAGACCGCCTTATTGGAGGTAAAATAATAAAATTTGCTGAAATTGAGCCACTGAGAAATGAAGATCCAGATGAGATTAAATTGGAGTTTAAGTTAGAAGGAAATCGCAGAAGAACATTGACTATAAAAAATAGTGCTTCTTTCAGAAGTGATTACCTCCTTGATGAATTGTTATTTGGAGATGATGGACATCCGCAGGTTGAT
Source organism: Methylothermaceae bacterium (assembly GCA_027024125.1). Classification (GTDB taxonomy): domain Bacteria; phylum Pseudomonadota; class Gammaproteobacteria; order Methylococcales; family Methylothermaceae; genus Methylohalobius. The sequence goes on from JALVSV010000181.1 coordinate 5,705, forward strand.
AGCATACATTCAAAAGCGTTAGAATTGTTGGATGTAATCAAGTCAACCGTATTTGATATTGAATGATGATTGCCATCATTAACCCAGTTCTTATAGTAAGAGACCATATTCGGTATCTTAAGGAATCTGCCAACGCTTTTATTTTGTTTATCCTTTTTATGTTGGTTCCTACCTCTATTGCTTTTACTTTGATAAAGTTTTCAATATATCCTACTACAAACTTTCTT